>JBBSSC010000045.1:0-10160 GCA_038242465.1 Propionibacteriales bacterium
AAAATAGAGGTTCAAGCACGTCTTTTCAGCATCTGAAAGGACCGGATGCGCAGAGGACGTCTTCCCGGCCGGCTCTTCGTGGAGCGGGCGACCGCGCAGAAACTCGGGCTTCCGCGCAGCCTCCCTCTTTCCGCGACGATGCGCCATCCTCGGGGCAATGACGTTGCACCACGCGGCAGCTCTTCACAGCACCCACGACGATGTCGTTCCCTCCGTCGCAATCATCGCCGGGCACCGTCAAGACAACGTGAAAGTTGCCCTCTGACGGAGTCAAACTGTCACTTCAGACGGCGGTTTCGGACAAATCTGTATTCGCCCTCGGCGCGTGAATTATCGCCGTACTCTGAAAAAAGGTGGCGCCTGAACGCACCTGCCACGGCACCTGCATCGGACGGAGATCCTGCCCGTATCTGACAGTCAAAACCGGCAGCGCAAAAGGACGATGGAGGCTGACGCGTGAACGACAGAATAGAGATTCGCATGTTTGGCAGGCTCTTCGTCCGCCGATCCAGCGGCGAGGTCGTTGATCCCGATGAGTGGACCACGGGCAAGACCACTGATCTCCTACGCCTACTCGCCCTCAACGCGAACCGGCCGGTCAGTGTCCACAGCATCATCGACAAGCTGTGGCCCAATGTAGACGAGGACAAGGCCAAAGCCAGTCTGCGCACCGCAGCTTCCGGGATACGTCACACTCTTCGAGAAGCCTGCGTCGAACGGCATCTTGGAGGACTCGTCCTGCGAAATACGTGGGCCGACGTCATGGCCTTCCAGACCATCGTCCACGACGCCAGTGCCGCGCTCCATGTAGGAGACCACGCACATGTCGTCTCACTCGCCAAGGAAGCCGAGGCGCTGTACTTCGCGGACTTCCGTGCCTACGACGACAAGGCCTTCTGGGCGACGGAGGCACGCGACTCGCTGAAGCTCAGCAGGCAATCGTTGCTGGCTGACGCCGCCGAGTCCGCGTTCAAACTGATGTGGATGCGAGACGCGATTGACTTCTCAACGCTGGCGATTGCAGGAGACCCATGCTTCGAGCGCCCCCACCGCACGCTCATGCAAGCGCACGCCGCGCTCGGCGAGATCGAGCTCGCCCTGCGCGCGTTTGAGCACCTTCGGGTCTGTCTGTCGCAGGAGCTCGGCGCCGACCCATCACCTCAGACCCGTGCGCTCCACATCCAGATGCTCTCCGGAGATATCGACGAAATCAGCATCAGACCGTTCGTCGGCCGCACGGAGGCTGTGCAAGCCCTCACTGCCGATATTCGAGCAGCCATCGCCGGCGAAGGCTGCGATGTCATGTGCCTGACCGGTCCGGTCGGTTCCGGGCGTGGGGCGCTGCTCCAGGCGGCAGCGGCTCGTGTCCACCACTCGCATCTTCGCCATCTACTCGGGGACGGAGACCGCTCGTCGAACGCGCAGCGGCTCGCAAGTGTTGCGAGTGATCACCGTTCTGACATCACGGTGTGGGGGCCGTGCGACGGCGACCCCACTGACGAGGTGAACCGCGTGTTGACGTTTCTCGCAGGACTGGACCCGGCAACTCCCAGGGTCATCGCGGTCGTGACCTCGGACGACGCGGGAGACTTGCTGGACAGGAGCCTTATGGACTCTTCTGTCACATTGCACAAACGGTCCACGGGAGCCATGACCGACGCCGACCTCTACGACCTAGCTGCAGCGACGCTCTCTGGAAGGCCAACGCCGCGACTTCTAAGCGAGCTCCGGGAGCAGAGCCACCGATTGGCCGGGCGAGCCGTCTCAATCTTGCGTGAGTGGATCGCTTCAGGGTGGATTATCTCGACTGTGAGCGGCTTGGATCTCTACCACGACGCGGCGGCGGTCACCGGCGTGTCACCGGTGGGAGACCACTTCCGCACCACGCTCGAGCAGTTAACCTTGGCCGAGACGGACTTCTGCCAGCTTCTCGCGATCATCGACCGACCGGTGTCCGCCGAGAGCTTGCGCGACCTGACAGCCGCGAGCATGCATGGTCCCGCGGCCCTTGATGACCTATACGCCCAGCTCGACGAGCTAGCAGATCTAGGGGTGCTGCGCATCACTGCGCACGGCTACGAGTTCCGCAACCGCGCGATACGCGATGCGTTCGAGCACCGACTTCGTCCAGCGGTCAAGGCGCGCCTCCTGCGCCAGATCAGCCACAGGCACCCAGAAAGTCTCACTGCCGAGGCATGACGCCCCTGATGCGCTGACTGGAACGACCGCGTGATGCCCTGAGGGAGCAGGGGATGATCAGGGGACCAGGTGTTCACCGCGCGGGTGTCGGTGTGAGCCGTCCGATCCAGATGGACGGTCATCGGGTTGCTAGTCGAGTCCCCTGACCCAGGCATATGTCACGGGGATCACGATCAGCAGCAGCGCGACGACCGTGAGTAGTGCGCGCTGCGGACCCAGCGCGAACCAGAGCAAGCCGAACCCCGTTGACGCCACAAGGCGGGCCAACGCCACGACGGTCTGAGCGGAGGCGATAGCGCTTGCCCTAGCCCCGGGCGCGGCTAGACAACCGGCAACTGCCGCCAGCACCCCGTCTGTCGATGCATAAAACGTCCCGAGCAGAATCAGAGGCACGACGACGGCGATCAATCCCGCCATCGGCATCGCCGCGCAGAAGTACGCCAGCAAGAGCGTCACATGACCGGCAACAAGGACCCTGGTGCGACCGACTCGATCGGCGAGCCGCCCGATGGGTATCGCGAGCGCCAGGTAGGCGAAGTTGGTGCCGACGTATAACAACGGGAACCACGTGGTCGCGAAACCTCCCCGCTCCAACAGCGCGAGATAGACGAAGCCATCGCCGATCGTGAGAAGACCGAGGACCGCCGCAGCCATCAAGAGCTTCGTCAAACGCGGACCCCCGACGCTCTGCCAGCGGAACCGCGGGCGCCCGAGATTCGGTGCGGGGCGATCGGCCGACCGCTGGTCTGGAACGAGAAGTCCCAACAGAGCAAGGCCGACCAGGGCGAACGCCAGCGACATAGCCATGACGATTGTGTAGCCGTCTGGAACCGCCCAGAGAATGCCGAAGGCGAGAAATGGCCCAGCCGCAGCACCGATTGTGTCCAGCGTGCGATGCAGGGCAAAAGCGCGGCCTAGATGGGAGGCCGGCGTCGATTCGGAGATCATGGCATCACGTGGAGCCGTGCGGATGCCCTTGCCGATGCGGTCAACCGCGACCACCGCGGTAATCGCAGCAAAGCCGCTGGCGATCAACAGACCAACTTTGGCTACGGCCGACAAGCCGTAGCCGAGGAACGCCACCCATTTGGGGTGACCTCCGCGGTCGGCCGCCCAGCCCCCAGCGATCCGCACCAGGGCACTAGCGCCCTGGTAAAGCCCATCGAGGAAGCCGTAGGCCACAGGGGACAAGCCGACGACGCTGGTCAAGTACAAAGGAAGAATTGCGGCGACGGCCTCCGACGAGATGTCTGTCAGAAGGCTGACGAGGCCCAGAAGTATGACGATAGGCGCGACTTTGACCTTCTTGACGGGCCGGTTGGCCGGGTCAGGCCGGGGACGGTCGCCGATCGAGATGTACATACGTCACTTCGACCCTGTCACTCGCTGTGGTCAGTCGTTCGTGCTGGCGTGAAGATCACCGAAGAGGGAGTACGTCGTGTCTTGTCCGTTAAGCCTGCTGGCGGTGACCCCGAGATGGTCGGCTCCCCTGTTGAAGTCCGCTGCGATCGACCCGCTTACTGCTGGCACGGTCGACTCCGAAAAGCCAAGCTCCGTCAGGACCCCGCGGTAGTACGCCAGAACGCTGCTGGGCGATCGTGGATTTCTCGCCACGATAGAGACCTGGAGGATGTTGGCTTCCGACGAAACTCCACTTGAGCTCACCGCTGAACCGGTGAGCACGGGAACGGCGCCAAGCGGGAATCCTGCCACCAGGGCACCACGACGAGTTGCCGTTCGGGGCAACGGACTAGAGATGAGGCTGTCAGTCGCGGTGCGCTTGGCCTTGGGGAGACCGGAAGGTTCCTTCGTAGCCGAACTTTCAGGCTCACCGATGACCTCCGATCCTTCATCATCGACGGCTCCTGCATTCGCCGCGCCCGACGGCAGCCCACTGTTGGGACCGGTCGTTAAGGGGGCCGCAGCCGGATCGTCCTCATTCCATCCGCTTCCGCTGAAGACGGCAAGACCCACCACTGCTGCGGCCACTGCGGCCGCCATCGCACCAACCATCCGCCGACGAGACACGGCTCTACACTGCGCCTTCGCGACTGACGACGACACGCACCGTCTTCACGGCGATCCGGAGGTCATCGCGAAGCGTCGCATTGTCCACGTAGTCGATGTCGAGCCGCACCGACTCCGACCAGTTCAGCGTCGACCGGCCGCCGACTTGCCACGCACCTGTCATGCCTGGCTTGGCTCGCAGCCGCCGGTGGACCCACTCGTCGTACGCCGCGATCTCCACGGGAAGGCCTGGCCGCGGTCCGATCAGCGACATCTCACCTCTGATGACGTTGAAAAGCTGAGGCAGCTCGTCGAACGAGGTGGTCCGTAAAATCCGACCGACCCGGGTAGTGCGCGGGTCGGTCGACATCTTGAACATCGGCCCAGCAGCCTCGTTGGATGTCTTGAGCTCTGCGAGCCTGGCCTCTGCATCGACGACCATGGTGCGGAACTTGTAAAGCTCGAAGTGTTTTCCCTCGAAGCCGACTCGCGTCTGCCTAAAGAGAGCCGGCCCCGGCGAGTCGCGACGAACCATGAGACCTACGAACACGAGAACCGGGGAGAGCGCTATTAGGAGAACTGCGGCGCCAGCTCGGTCGATGGCCCCTTTGACCCATAGTGCGTGACGCGTGGGCCGTCCCGGGCGCACCGAGAGCATCACTCGCCTGCCGAGAGCACGCGGGACGATCCGACGCGGAGCGACCCCGTGCATCTCTGCGGCCATCGACAGCACGATTGATGAGCTCTCCAAGCCCCAGCTCAGCCGTCGCGCATCGTAAGCGGTCAACAGCGGGCCAGCCACGGCCACCACCTCATCCACACCCAGGTCGATGGCGACATCCACCACGTCGTCGAGCGAGCCGAGGATGGGTACGTTCACGATCTCGTGCGCGGACTCGTCGACAAACTCGGGGAGGCAGACGCCTTTGACGTCGACGTCAGGGCACGACGCCCAGTGCGCGATGAGCTGTCCGACGCCGAGCCGACCGCCGACCAGCAGCACCGTTCGAGGCGCTCGAACGACACTGCCGAGCATGACGGCACCGGCTACGACGGCCACGGCCGCCAAGACGATGGCCAGGTCCCAACGGACCTCCTCGGGAGTCAGCCAGGCGAGTGCCGATGCGCAGAGCAGACCAGCGCCGGCAGTCGCGAGGAGTCGTTTGACCGAGACCAGGGCGCGATCTCGCCCGTCAGGCTGCGAGGTGTCCTGCTGGGCCGCCATGAGCTCAGGCAGCAAGACGACAACTACGACCGCAACCGCCAACCACGCCGCCGGGCCCGTCTGGTCCACGCCGACGAAGGCGAGGCCTGTCGCCGCAATGCACGCCAGCACATATGGCAGGCCTGGCGCTCTCACCACGCTGAGCCCGTTGTGAACCAGTCTCATCTCGGCGGCCGCGCGCCGCGCGCCACGCGCCACGCGAACCGCGGACGCTTCCGCACCTAATTCGACTGATGTCACAGATCCACCCCACAGCACAAGGAACCCCGATTTGTTCGCTTGCCGGGAGCATTACTTGAAGCCGTGAAAAATTTGCAAAGGTTGATCTAGGACGATACTGACCTACCTGTTGAACGCACTCTGTGTTCGATCCAGTCCCACCGTGATGAGGCTCTCGATCGCATCGGCAGCCTCTTCTATATACGTCGGCAGATCCTTGCGCTCGGACGAGTTGTACGCCTTGAGCACGAAGTCGTGCACGTCCTGGCGACCTGGGGGCCGGCCTATCCCCACACGAACACGGAAGTAGTCGCCCGTGTCGAGGGACTGCCGGATCGATTTGAGTCCGTTGTGACCGTTATCGCCGCCACCGTGCTTGACGCGCAGCATACCGAAGTCTATGTCGAGCTCATCGTGGATCGCGATGATGTGATCGGGCTGCACATCGTAGAACTTCGCGAGCGTCGACACGGGGCCGCCGCTCTCGTTCATGTAAGTGCGCGCACGGCCCAGGACGACCCGCTCGCCGGCGAGCCGTCCTTCGATGACATCGGCGCGCCCCGACTTGTGCTTCTTCCACGTGCCGCCCATGCGCGCAGCCAGAGCATCGGCCACCATATAGCCGATGTTGTGGCGCGTGCTGGCGTACGTCGGGCCCGGATTTCCGAGCCCGACGACCAACCAGGTCACTCCGACTCGGGAGCCTCAGCCTCTGCGGCCTCGGGCTCAGCCGGCGCGCTGGTGCCCGCATCGGCCGTTGCTGCTGCGAGCTCGGCCTCGACCTGAGCCTCCGACGGCGCAGCGGTGACGTTGACGATCAGGAGATCCTCATCGACGGCAAGGCTCGAGCCGGCAGGCAGCTCGATGTCCTTGGCGAGGATCTGATCGCCTGCGGTCAAACCGGACAGCGACACCTCGAAGGACTCAGGAATGTGAGTCGCCTCTGCCTCAATCGAGATCGAGGCGTTCTCGAGCACAACCATGTTTCCGCTGACGGCCTCACCGACGGGGATGATCTTCACGTCGACCGTGACCTTCTCGCCCTTCTTGACGATCAGGAGGTCAGCGTGCTCGATGAAGCCCCTAAGCGGGTCGCGCTGAACCTGCTTGGGAATTGCGAGGTGCTGCTCGGAGCCCAGGTCGATCGTCAGCAGTGCGTTGGAGTTCTTCAGCGCCAGCATGAGCTGGTGGCCCGGCAGCGTCACATGAATGGGAACGATGCCGTGCTCGTAGAGGACCGCGGGAACCTTGTTGGCGCGGCGGATACGGCGAGCCGCGCCCTTGCCGAACTCGGTGCGTGCTTCAGCTGCGATCTTGATCTCGGCCACGAGAATCTCCTGTTGGTTGCGTCTGGGATGAATCGAATGTCAGTGGTTCCTGAGGCAAGGCGCTCAACACAGCACTCCTGTGGAGCGCCCTGTCGATCACGGTCCGAAGGACCCTCGCCGAGGCAACCCGACAAGTCTACCCCAGCAGGGTCAGTCCTTGAACAGGCTCGTGACGGAACCCTCTTCGAACACCGCAGCCGTGGCCTGGGCCAGGAGCGGAGCGATCGAGAGCACGGTCAGCTTGTCGAAGCGCTTGTCGTCCTCGATCGGCAGCGTATTGGTCACAATGACCTCACAGGCCGGCGAGTTCTTGAGCCGGTCGACGGCCGGTCCGGAGAAGACCGCGTGGGTCGCGGCGATGACGACGGCCTCGGCACCATCGGCCATGAGCGCCTCGGCGGCCTGGACGATCGTGCCGCCCGTGTCGATGAGGTCATCGACCACGATGCAGACGCGGCCCTCGACCTCTCCGACGACACGGTTGGCCTTGGACTCGTTGGGACGTCGCGGATCACGGGTCTTGTGGATGAATGCCAGGGGCGCACCGCCCAAGGCGTTGGCCCACTGCTCCGCGACCTTGATGCGTCCGGCATCGGGCGAGACGACCGCGAGATCCTTCTTGCCGTAACGCTTTTTGACGTGGCGGGTCAGGATCGGCATAGCGAGCAGATGGTCGACCGGCCCGTCGAAGAAGCCCTGGATCTGCGCGGTGTGTAGATCGACCGTCATGAGGCGATCGGCACCTGCGGCCAGGAAGAGATCGGCCATCAAACGGGCCGAGATGGGCTCGCGACCCAGGTGCTTCTTGTCCTGGCGCGCGTAGCCGTAGAACGGCAGGATGACCGTGATGCGCTTGGCCGAGGCGCGCTTGAGCGCGTCGATCATGATGAGCTGCTCCATGATCGCCTCGTTGATCGGAGCCGCGTGGCTCTGGATCACGAAGGCGTCGCAGCCGCGGACCGACTCGTCGAAGCGGACGTAGATCTCGCCATTGGCGAAGTCGTACGCGGTGGTCGGCACGATGTCGATCTCGAGGAGGTCGGCGACCTCCTGGGCGAGTGTCGGGTGTGCACGCCCCGAGAACAACAGCATGTTCCGGGTCGGTGTCCTCTTGGACAGACTACTCACCGCTTGCCTCCAGTTTCGATGCGCTCTGGGCCTCACGCGCGGCTTGATCGGATGTGGATCCCGGACGCTTGTCGGCGACCCACCCCTCAATGTTCCTCTGCCTACCCGCGGAGACTGCGAGCGCCCCCGCTGGAATATCGTTACGCACGGTCGTTCCAGCGCCGGTGTGAGCCCCGTCACCGATCTCGACGGGTGCTACGAAGGTGTTATTGGACGCCGTCCGGGCGTGTCGGCCGACCGTCGTGCGGTTCTTGGTGACGCCGTCGTAGTTAGCGAAGATCGTGCCTGCCCCGATGTTGGTGCCGTCACCGATCGTGGCGTCGCCGACGTACGACAGGTGCGGCACCTTGGCGCCCGTGCCGATCGTCGAGTTCTTGACCTCGACGAAGGCGCCGATCTTGCCGCCCTCGCCGAGCTCGGTGCCGGGTCGTAGGTACGAGAACGGTCCGACCGTGGCATCCGCGCTGATGACGGCATCGCTGCCGTGGGTGCGCACGACCGTCGCCCGGTCGCCGACCTCGACGTTGCGCAGGGTCGTGTCGGGGCCGATCGTGGCCTCCGGCCCGACGACCGTCGCGCCGAGCAGCTGGGTGCCCGGCAGGATCGTCACATCGCGGCCCAGAGTGACGGCCGAATCGATCCAGGTCGTGGCGGGATCGACGATCGTGACGCCCTCGGCCATCCAGTGCGCCGTGATCCGCCGGTTGAGCTCGCTGCCGAGCCGCGCGAGCTGCGCGCGGTCGTTGACGCCCTCGGTCTGCCAGACGTCCTCGAGCACATGGGCGCCGACTGGGCGCCCTTCGGCCACGGCCTTGCTCACGATGTCGGTCAGATACAGCTCGCCCTGCGAGTTATTGGACTCCAGGCTCGCGACCGCGTAGGCGAGGAACTCCGCGTCGACCACGAGGATGCCGCTGTTGATCTCGCGGATGCCTCGCTCAAGCTCGGAGGCGTCCTTGTGCTCGCGGATCGCGGTCACGGCACCCGAGTCGTCGCGGACGATCCGTCCGTATCCCGTCGGATCGCTGACCTCGGAGCTCAGGATCGTTACGAATCGTCCCGCGACCCGATGATCGACCAACAGTTCGGACAATGTCTGCGCCGACAGCAGCGGAACGTCGCCATACGTCACGATGACGGTGCCCGTGGGCGTCTCGTCGAGCGACTGCAGCGCAATGTGGACGGCGTGTCCTGTGCCGTTCTGCTCCTCTTGGACCGCGATGACGATGGCCGGGTCGTAGGCCTCGATGGCTTCCGCGACCTGCTCGCGATCGTGCCCCACCACGGCGACGGTTGTGTGGATGCCAGCCCCCGAGATGGCATGCAGGGCATGCTCGATCATGCTGCGGCCCGCGATCTCGTGCAGGACCTTGGCCCGGCCGGATTTCATCCGCGTTCCGGCCCCCGCCGCTAGCACGATGGCTGTGACCGGGTCGGGCTGGCTTCGCTCGGGCTGTCCGCGATCGGACTGGGCGTGAGTGCTCACCGGACTCCTTCGTCCACGTTGTCGTGTGCGGCCGTGATCGCCCTCAGGCGCTGGCTCCCCGGGTAGGAGTCGAACCTACGTCGCTTGTCCGCATTCAAAGTGCGGCGGGCCCTGCCGGCAGACCAACCGGGGATAGCCCCGACAGCGTACCGGAGTCTCACCGCGCGGCGTGAGACAACGAGATCTCGATGCCTAGCCGCGGTCGGCCAACAGCCGTTCACAGCTCAAGGAAAGACTCCACTGCGCCGCCGCCGGTGCCGTGGGGATCGCGATCTTCTTCGTCTCGAGCGCGTCCTCGCAGCTCCCGCGCGCCTCGGCGACGCTCGTGCTCCAAGACGGTCCCCTGCTGCGAAATGATTCGCCTCGTCCGTCCGCCGACATCGCGATGGCGCCCACGAGGGAGACAGCAAGCCCGGCCCCGATTCCGCGCCTAACCCAGGCGATGCCACCTGCCCCAGCGTGCGAGAGCAGCCGGTCGGCCGCCAGTACCGCGATCGCCAACAGGAACATCGACGGCACGACCGCATGCCGCAAGGTGCCGATAAGCCGAATCTGCTCGGGCGTGTTG
>JBBSSC010000046.1:0-10115 GCA_038242465.1 Propionibacteriales bacterium
GGTCTCGTGGTTGTCGGTGAGGAGGCGGCGCACCGCTGCCAGCCCCCCGGACGGTCGGTCCAACAGGTTGAGCAGCATGGAGTGGGACACGGCGAAGCTCGACGTGAGCACCTCGGGCGGGGCGGTGGTCAGCTTCGTGAAGGTGTCCTCCGACCAGGGGACAAAGCCTCGCTCGGGCGCCTTCTTCTTGACGATCTTGCGGGCCTTCTTGCCGGCGTCGGCCGCCTTCGTGAGCATGCGCTCGTTGTCGATCACGTGCTCGGGGGCCTGGGCCCACACCGTGCCGGCCACGTCGAAGCCGGCCCGACCGGCGCGGCCCGCGATCTGGTGGAACTCCCGTGCGCTCAGGAGGCGGGTCCGGGTGCCGTCGTACTTGCACAGCTGGGTGAAGAGCACGGTCCGGATCGGGACGTTGATGCCGACGCCGAGCGTGTCGGTGCCGCAGACGACCTTGAGCAGCCCCTGCTGCGTCAGCGTCTCGACGAGTCGGCGATACCGCGGGAGCATCCCGGCATGGTGCACGCCCACACCCATCCGGATGAGCCTCGACAGGGTCTTGCCGAAGGCCGACGAGAACCGGAAGTCGCCCAGCGCGTCCGCGATGATGTCGCGCTCCTCGCGGGTCGCGACCTTGATGCTGGTCAGCGCCTGGGCCCGTTCGAGTGCGGACACCTGGGTGAAATGCACGACGTAGACCGGCGTCTGGCCCGTCTCGATGAGCTGCTCGAGCGTCTCCTGCACGGGCGATGTCACGTATTCGCTGACCAGCGGGACAGGACGCTCGGTCGAGGTGACCACCGCGGTGTCGCGCCCTGTGCGCCGGGCCAGATCTGCCTCGAGCTTGGTAGTGTCGCCGAGCGTCGCCGACATCAGCAGGAACTGCGCCTTGGGCAGCTCGATCAACGGGACCTGCCAAGCCCAGCCGCGATCGGGATCGGCATAGAAGTGGAACTCGTCCATCACGACGAGGCCGATATCGGCATCGGCCCCTTCGCGCAGCGCCATGTTGGCGAGGATCTCGGCGGTCGCGGCGATAATGGGGGCATCCGCGTTGACCGCAGCATCGCCCGTGACCATCCCGACGTTCTCGGCACCGAAGATCTCGCACAGATCAAAGAACTTCTCACTGACGAGAGCCTTGATCGGCGCGGTGTAGATGCTGCACTCCCCGCGGGCGAGGGCCGCGGCCATGGCACCGGTCGCGACGAGGCTCTTACCCGAGCCGGTGGGAGTGGCCAGGATGACGTTGGAGCCCGCGACGCACTCGAGGATCGCCTCGTCCTGCGCGGGGTACAACGTCAGCCCACGCGACTCGACCCAGGACGCGATGGCTTCGTAGACGGCGTCCTCGTCATAGGCCTTTCCCGCAGATGGCAGCAGATCGATGAGACGCATGGGGCCATTGTCTCGTGTGGCGAGGTCGCTCAACCCTCCGCCTGCAGCCGGATGCCTGCGAGCAGTAGATCTAGGCCCGCGAGGAAAACCTCGGCATCGTCGTGCTGAGCGAAGACATCGGCGATCGCGGTCACGAAAGGGAACTCCTCTGGATCGTAAGACCTCCACCTGTCGGCATACATCGCGAGGTACTCACCGGGTTCGAGCCCGCTGTCGAGAAAGTCCTGCGGCGGAGGTTGGGCCAAGTCGACCGCAACGCCGACGACATAGCTCACGACGGTCGACGCTCCCTCCAGCTGCTGCTTCGGGGCGAGATCCAGACGCGTCAGCTGTCGACCGAGCCGGTCGAACAGTCGCAATGAGTTGGTCGGCAACCCGTTGTTGCGAAGCAGGTAGGAGCCGAGCCACTGCCGTCGCAGCATCTCGTCGAACAATGCGACGGAGATCGCGCGCAGATTGGCGATCGGATCGGGGCCGTCGACCATGCCATCGGTGGTGACCAGCACGTGACCCAGCACCTCGTCAGCCGCCTTGTCGAGAAGCTCTTCCTTGCTCGAGACGTACCAATAGACGCTGCCCACGCCGCCGCCCAGCCGGGCGGCCAGCGCACGGAATGTCAGGGCGCTCTCGCCGGACTCGTCGAGCATCGCGATGGTCGCCTCGACCACAGCCTCCAGCGAGTGGGAGGCCCGACGACGCGGCGTCGAAGACCGAGATGCGGGAGGTCGCCGAGCGGTTGCCATGCGTCCATCCAACCACGGTCTTGCGCGAGACCGAACAACGTTCTATAGTTCGAACGTTGTTCGATAACCGAACACAGTTCGATAGGAGGCGTCGTCATGACCCCCACCACCACACCCGCCGCGTCCCGCACGTATCCATCGCTGCGCGCGGCCTGGATCCCCCTCTTCGCGCTCTGCCTTGCCTTCTTCGTCGAGATGGTCGACAACACTGTGCTGACCATCGCGCTGCCCACCATCGGACGCGATTTCGGCAGCGGAACGACCAGCCTGCAATGGGTCACCGGCGCCTACTCGCTCACGTTCGGCGGCCTGCTCCTGACGGCGGGTTCCGTCGCCGACCGGGTCGGGCGTCGTCGCGTCCTACTGGTCGGCCTGGCAGCCTTCGGCCTGATCAGCATGTGCGTCATCGCGGTCAACAGCGCTGGTGAGCTCATCGGCCTGCGCGCCGCCCTCGGCGTCACCGCGGCGGCCATGGCACCCATCACGACGTCGCTGGTCTTTCGGCTCTTCGACGACCATGCGCTGCGCATGCGGGCCATGACGCTTATGATCGTCGTCGGGATGTCGGGGTTCATCCTCGGACCTGTGCTCGGCGGCACCGCCCTGGCTCACGTCGGGTGGGAGTGGCTGCTGGTCATCAACGCGCCCATCGCGCTGATCGCATTCATCGGCGTCCGTCTCGGCGTCAGCGCGGACCGCCCGGAGGATCTGACGCGCGACGCGCTCGACCTCCCCGGTGCGCTGCTGAGCGTCGCGACGATCGGGCTCGCCTGCTACACGCTGACCAGCGGCGTCGAGCACGGCTGGCTGTCGATCATGACGCTCGTCTCCGCTCTCGGTGCCATCGCCGCCGGCATCACCTTCCTGAGGCACGAGCGCCGGACGGCATCGCCCATGCTGGACCTCGGCCTGTTCTCCAACGGCACTGTCCGAGGCGCCGCGATCGCGCAGATCGGGACATCTATCGCGATGGCCAGCGTGATGGTCGGGCTCATCCTGCACTTCCAGTACGCATACGGCTGGAGTCCCATGAAAGCCGGACTAGCCAACTTACCGATGATCGTGACGATGATCGTTGCCACACCCGTGTCGGAATGGCTCGCTCGCCGGTTCGGCCATCGCATCGCCTGCTTGATCGGCGCGGCTTTGTTGGGTGGCTCGCTGGCCGGGGTGTCGTGGGGCGTCGAGCACGGCTATCTCCCGATCGCGATAGCGCTGGTCGTGATGACCGTCGGCCTGCGCACCGTCATGACCATCTGCGCCGTCGCGCTGGTCAGTGCGATGCCGAGCAACCGCACGTCGATCGGGGCTGCGCTCAACGACACCGCACAAGAGGTCGGGACGAGCGTCGGCACGGCCGTCGTCGGCACCATGATCGCCGCGCTCGTCACGTCGCGGCTGCCCGCTGGGACGTGGAGCAGCGAGCTGGTCGCCTCGTTCTTCCACGGCGAACGGATCACGTATGCGGTTCTCGCGGTGGTCGTCGGCCTGATCGCGGCGATGGGTGCGCTCAGTCTTACCGACTCGCACGAGATCGAAGAGCACCCATCCGATGAGCACTCGCCCGAAGAACACTGAGCAAGCGCTTACCTCTGCGCTAGGGTCTGCTCATGAGAGCTGTACAGATCACCACACTGGACGGGCCATCGGCGGTCCAGGTCGTCGAAATCCCGAGCCCTGCCCCGGGCCCCGATCAGGTGCTAATCCGGGTCCGAGCGGCTGGAGTCGCCTTCCCCGAAGTCCTGCAGAGCCGCGGCCTTTACCAGATGAAGCCCGATCTCCCGTTCACCCCCGGGGCCGAGATCGCCGGTGAGGTCATCTCCGCGCCGGAGGGATCGGGCCTGGTCGAGGGCGATCGGGTCGCCGCGCTATGCCTCTTGGGTGGCTTCGCAGAAGAGGTCGTCGCACCCGTCTCCGAGACCTTCAAGCTGCCCGATGCGATCAGCTTCGAGCAGGGCGCGTCGATCATCTTCAACTACGGCACGGCCTACTTCGCATTGGTCGAACGCGGTGGCCTGCAGTCGGGCGAGACCGTGCTCGTGCAGGGCGCGGCCGGTGGCATCGGCACGGCCTCGATCCAGATCGCCAAGGCGTTCGGCGCAGGCCGAGTCATCGCTGTGACCTCGACTGCCGAGAAGGGCGCCGTCGCCCTCGAGGCCGGCGCCGACGAGTTCGTCCTGGCCGACGGCTTCAAAGAGGCCATCAAGGCCGGCGGCGGCGTCGACATCGTGGTCGACCCCGTTGGCGGCGATCGCTTCACCGACTCGCTGCGTTGCCTCAAGGACGATGGCCGCGTGCTCGTCATCGGCTTCACAGCCGGTGACATCCCGACCGTCAAGGTCAACCGCCTGCTGCTCAACAACATCTCGGTAGTCGGCGTGGGCTGGGGCGCCTACGTCCTCCAGCGTCCCGGACACATCGCGAAAGAGTGGGCAGCGATTGAGCCGCACCTCGCCAGCGGAGCGCTCACCCCGGTCGTCGGCCCCACCTTCCCCCTGGAACAAGCGACCCAAGCCCTCCTGACGCTCGATGAACGAAGGGCCACCGGGAAAGTCCTGCTGACGCCGTAGGGCGGAGCCCCGGGGCCCGAAGGGTCTGCGGCAGCTAGACGAGGTGCCGGACCGTAAGGTCGGTATGTGCTTGAGTTCAACGGATTCCCCGAGGCGGCCCTCGACTTCTATGACGACCTCGAGATGGACAACAGCAAGACGTTCTGGGAGGAGCGCAAAGAGACGTACAAAACCGCCGTCGCCGAGCCAATGAAGGCCCTGACCACGACCTTGGCCAGCGAGTTCGGCGAGGCGAAAATCTTCCGGCCTTACCGCGATGTCCGTTTCGCGAAGGACAAGACGCCCTACAAGACACATCAGGGCGCGTTCGTGCCGAAGGGTCCGGCGACGGGTTACTACGTGCAGGTCGGCGCGCCCGGCGTGCGGGTAGGCGTCGGCTTCTACGAAGCATCCGGGCCGCGCCTCGCCAGCATCCGCGAGGCGATGGTCGACGAGCGTCGCGGCGGCGAGCTCGAAGACATCCTGGTCACGCTCGAGGCAGGAGGCTGGGAGCGCGGCGGCGATCGGCTCAAGACCTCGCCCCGCGGCTACGACGCCGACCATCCCCGCATCGATCTGCTGCGTCACCGCTCCATGACGCTCGGCAAGTCGTACGGCTTCGAGCCCGTCATCCACACCGCCGACCTGCTCGAACGCATCCGAGCCGACTGGCGACAGGCCACCCCCTTCGTCGAGTGGGTCATGGCCTACGCCAAGGTCTGAGGGCCGGGCCGGGCCGGGTCAGATGGTCAGGCCCTTGAGAGCTTCTTTTGCGTAGCGGTCTCCGGCCGCGACTCCTACGGGGGCGGCTTCGTCCAGGGCGGCGAGGTCGTCGGCGGTCAGCTCAATGTCGGTCGCTGCGGCGTTCTCCTCCAGATAGGTCCGCCGCTTGGTGCCCGGAATCGCGACGACTCCCTCCTGGTGCAGAACCCAGGCCAGAGCCAGCTGACCCGGCGTGGTGCGCTTGCGCTCGGCGATCGCCCGCACCTTGTCGACGACCGTCAGATTGGCCGAAAGATTATCGGCGGTGAAACGGGGGCTGGACCTGCGGTAGTCGCCCTCCTCCAGGTCATCTGCCGAGGAGATCGCACCCGTCAGGACACCGCGCCCCAGTGGCGAGTACGCGACGAACTCAATGCCGAGCTCGCGGGTCGTGGCGAGGACGCCGTTGACCTCCGGTGAGCGCTCGAACAGCGAGTACTCGGTTTGGACGGCCGTGAGCGGGTGCGTGGCATGCGCTCGTCGAATCGTGTCCGGAGAGGCTTCTGAGATGCCGAGATATCGGACCTTGCCCTCCGCCACGAACTCGGCCATCGCGCCGAAGGTCTCCTCGATCGGCGTGTTCGGATCGACCCTGTGGATGTAGTAAAGGTCGATCGTCTCGCGGCCGAGATGACGCAGCGAACGCTCCAACGCCTTGCGCAGATATGCGGGCGAACCATTCGGCCCCCTGTGCTCACCGTCGTCGGTGATCTCCAAGCCGGTCTTGGTCGCGAGGGCATACTCGCTGCTGCGGCTGCCGATCGTCTGGCCGATCAGGCGTTCGTTGAGGAACGGCCCGTACATCTCGGCGGTGTCGATCAGGCTGATGCCGAGATCGAGCGCCCTGTGCAAGGTGGCCGCGGACTCCTCGTCGTCCCGGCCGCCGTAGAACGCCGACATCCCCATCGCGCCCAGCCCCTCGACGCTGGCCTCAAGGCCCTGGCTTCCCCATGCAGTGGTCTTCATGAATCCAGCATGGCCCCCAGAGCCAACCCCGGGGTCCGCAGGCCGGGGGCGAGCTCAGAATTTCGGCGGGGCTCCCCCCACCGGTCTCGGCTCTAGCGGTTGCGGGACGTCGGGGGCAACGCCACGATGGGGCGAACGACCGAGGAGCAGCCATGCATGTCATCATCACCACCGACGGCTCGAAGCAGTCCTTGCAGGCTGCTCGCTATCTTCGATCGCTGGCCGATCCCGGCACGATCACGTCGGTCGGCGTCGTCGCGGTCATCAGTCCCAGGGCGGCGGTTCCGTTCGCGACCGAGATCTCCGAGCAGACCGACATCGAGAAGATGTCGTTCCGCAAGGCAGCCGAGGCCGCGGCCGCCGAGATGGCAGCCGAGCTGAAGGGCTGGGGGCCGAAGATCACGACGCACGTGCGCAGCGGCACCCCCGCCACCGAGATCGTCAAGGCAGCCGAGGCCAAGGGCGCCGGGCTCATCGTCGTGGCGAGCCGCAGCTCCCGCACCGAGGCCGTCCTGATCGGCTCCGTCGCGCACCGTGTCCTCAACCACGCAACGTGCCCCGTGCTCGTCGTCCACCCCACCAAGGCCAAGAAGCGCCGCGCCTCCTAGCCCGCACCACCCGAGCCAGTCGGACTGAGCGTCGGCAACACTGAGCCCATGACTCAGCGCAGAGCATTCTGGCAGGCCGTCGAAGCGATCCACGATGTCGTCTACTTCGCGCCCGACGCCCGCGAACGCTTCGAGGCCCTGGGTCTCATGGGTTTTTGGATGGGCTATGTCGCCTCCCGATCGGCCGCATTGGGCACCCCATCGGCAACGACTGTGACGGCCCTGTTCCATGGCTTCTCCCCGGCGCTGATCGGCCGCGCTCTGCCGGATGCCTGGTCGCTCGCCTCACGCGATGACATCCTGGCGGCCCGGCTCGATCTGGCGCGTGACGCTCTGGCGCCTGCCCTCGAAGGCGCCGAAACGGCCAAGATCGCCCGTGAGCTGCGGCTCGTGACCCGCGGACTCGACTTCGCCGGCAAGCCCCTAGCCGCAGCTCATCTCGATCTCCCAGCCCCCGAAGACGTCGTCGGCCAGATCTGGCACGCCGCGACCGTGATCCGCGAGTATCGCGGCGACTGCCATATCGCGGTGCTGACGGCCGCGGGTCTCGACGGCGCGACCGCGAATGCGCTGGCCGCCGTGGCAGGTCTGGTTCCTGTCGAGCAGCGGGAGCGCCGCGGGTGGACCGAAGACCAGTGGTCGGATGCCGTCGGACGACTCGGCGTGCGCGGCTGGGTCGACGTCTCTGGTGCCATCACCGGCACGGGCCGGGCCGCCCGCGCGCAGATCGAGGATACGACCGACCGGGTGTGCGCGGCAGGATTCGATCGTGAGTCGACCGCCCGCGCGATCTCCGTCGAGGACGCGATCGTGGCGGTCGCGCGGAGCATCGGAGAGCTCGGTGTCATCAGATATCCCAACCCGACCGGGGTGCCGCTGCCCTGACGGTAGGCCATAGTGGGGCGGTGACCCTTCGAAGAAGCTTCTGGCATGCCGTCGAGACCATCCATCACGTTGTCTACTTCTCGCCCCGCGCGAAGCCGGCCTTCGAGGCCGTCGGCCTGAAGGGCACGATGATGGGCTACTTCGCTTCACGCTCGGCCGCGCTCGGCACCCCTGGCCCAGAGGTCGTGATCGCGACCTTCCACGGTTTCGCGCCTCGCATGGTGCAGCGCGCGCTGCCCACCGCGTGGTCGCTCGCGTCGCCCGACGACATCCTGGACGCGCGCTATACCCTGGCCCGCGAGACCATCGCCCCAGGCTTCGACGGCTTCGACACCGCACGGCTCGCGACGGGCTTGCAGGCCGGTCTGTCCGGGCTGGAGCTGGCCGGGCGCCCGCTGGCGGCCGGTCACATCGGTCTGCCCGCACCCACGGATGATCTCGGCGCGGTGTGGCATGCGGCGACCGCCCTGCGTGAATATCGTGGCGACTCCCACCTCGCGGTGCTGACAGCTGCTGGGCTCGACGGCATCACGGCCAACGTTCTGGCCACCGCAGCAGGACTGACCTTGTCCGGCCAGCAACAGCTGCGGGGCTGGGACGATCACGAGTGGGAGAACGCCGCGGCCGGCCTGCGCGACCGGGGCTGGATCGATGCCGACGACCAAATCACCGAGGCCGGGATCGTCCATCGCACCCAGATCGAGTCCGACACCGATCGTGTGACGACGGCAGGCATCAGCGCCGAGGCGATCGACCACTTCGCCTCCGTCGCGGATCTAGCGGTCGCTGCGTCCAAGGGCATCGTCGCGGCCGGGATCGACCCGACCGCGCACTGAGTCGACTGCGCTGAGGACCCGCCTAGCGGCCGGTCCAGACCGGCTCGCGTCCCTCAGCGAAGGCTTCGACGCCCTCGCGGGCATCGTCAGACAAGATGACGGGCGAGGCCAGGATGCTCTGCCGCTCGAAGGCATCATCGAGATCCCACGACGGCGACTCATCGATCATCTGCTTGCCGACCGAGACACTCAATGGGGCATTCGCGGCAATCCGACCCGCGAGATCGACGGCTTCCGCGAGCGCCTTGCCCGGACCAGTGACCCGGTTGACGAGCCCCAGCTCGGCCAGCCGTGTCGCGTCGATCGGCTCCCCGACGATCGTCAACTCCATGGCGATGTTGCGGGGCAGACGGTCACGCAGACGCATAACGCCTCCCGCCGCAGCGATGAGCCCTCGACGCACCTCGGGGATGCCGAACACCGCATCATGGGCGGCCACGATCAGATCGGCTGCAAGCGCCAGCTCGCATCCTCCCGCGAGCGCACTGCCCTCGACCGCGACGATCAGCGGCTTGGTGGGCGGCCGCCCGGTCAGCCCCAGCGGACCGCGGCCCTCGGTGACCGGCAGCTCACCGCGCGCGGCGGCCTTCAGATCCATTCCGGCGCAGAACGTCCCGCCCGCGCCGGTCAGCACGATGACGCGGATCCGGTCGTCGGCCTCGGCATCGTCGATGGCCCGCTCGAGCGCGACCGCGGTACGCCCGTCGATCGCATTGCGGACGTCCGGACGGTTCAGCGTCACGATCGCCACGGGACCGTCACTCTCGAGGAGGACCGGCGCGACGGGGGCTGCTGGCAGCTCTTTCACGGGACCATCGAGCACCATCACCTGATCACCCGACAGCCGCAAGGCACGTCCCAACGGATCACCGCCGAGGACGAACGCCACGACCGCCGGGTCCTCGCTCCGGATCAGCAACCGGTCACCGTCAGGTGTCAGCACGCTCAGCACCGCGGCCTCGGGCTCACCGGACCGGTGATACGGCACGGTGCTCGCCTCCACGACGACCTCGCCGGCATATGACCGCAGCACGCGACGTCCGCCGGGCCGATCGACCGCGGGACGCCGGTGCGCGAACGGTGTCTCCGACGGCGTTGCGGAGTACAGCCCGATCGAGTGCTTCGTCGCGTACCAACCCAGCGATGTTGACAGGCCCGTGCTGGCGGGATCGGCGCGCAGTATCGGCACGAGGGTCGCCATCGCATGGCAGCCATAAGCATTGCCCGGGCCGCCCGCGAATGTCAGGCCACCCGTGACCGACAGCGGCCTCTCCGGATCATCGATCGGCAGTCCGAGGGCATCGGCGGCGATCTGCACTGCGGCAGGGAAGCACGAGTACAGGTCGATGTGCGCGACCTCGTCGATCGTGA
>JBBSSC010000047.1:0-10083 GCA_038242465.1 Propionibacteriales bacterium
CTGCTCCAGATCTTCACCAAGCCGATCGGTGACCGTCCGACGGTGTTCTTCGAGCTGATCGAACGGCACGGTTCGCTGGGCTTTGGCAAGGGCAACTTCCAGGCGCTGTTTGAGGCAATCGAGCGTGAACAAGCCAAACGTGGGAACTTCTAGGTCAGGAGAGTTTGCTCATGGCCCACTACCGCTGCGTAGGTAACGTCCCACCCAAGCGCCACACCCAACACCGCTCGGCCGATGGCGCGCTGTTCCGCGAGGAGCTGATGGGGGAGGAGGGTTTCTCGTCCGACTCGTCGCTGCTCTACCACCGAGGCGTGCCGTCGGCGATCGTCGATGTCCGGCCTTGGGAACTCGGTGATCGGCACACAACGCCCAACGAGCCGTTGCTGGCACGCCACTTCGCGCTGCATGACCTATTCGACGGGGGAGCCGGCCGAGACCTGGTCAGGGGCAGGCGGCTAGTTCTGGGAAATGCCGACGTGCGCATCTCATATGTCGTGGCCGCCGAGACCTCCCCGTTGTATCTCAATGCCACGGGCGACGAGTGCATCTTCATCGAGTCCGGCGCAGGCCGGTTGGAGACGGTCTTCGGGCATCTCGACTTCGGCCCGGGCGACTACCTGATCGTGCCTCGCGCGACGACGCACCGCTGGGTGCCAGACGGAGCCGTGCAGGCGTACTGCATCGAGGCCAATAGTCACATCTCCCCGCCCAAGCGATATCTGTCGAGCTTCGGCCAACTGCTCGAGCATGCCCCGTACTGCGAGCGTGATCTGCGCGTCCCCGATGAGCCCGAGACACGCGACGAGACCGATGTCGAGGTACACATCCTGCACCGCGGCTCGGGCCCGGGTGGTCTGAGTGGCACGATCCACGTCGTCCCGCAGCATCCATTCGATGTAGTCGGCTGGGACGGCTGCCTGTACCCGTACGCCTTCAACGTGGCCGACTTCGAGCCGATCACGGGACGCGTGCACCAGCCGCCGCCCGTGCATCAGGTGTTCGAGGGCAATAACTTCGTAATCTGCAATTTCGTGCCGCGCAAGGTCGACTACCACCCGCTTGCGATCCCGGTGCCTTACTTCCACTCCAACGTCGACTCCGACGAAGTCATGTTCTATGTCGCGGGCAACTACGAGGCGCGCCGGGGCTCGGGCATCGGGCCGGGATCGGTGTCGCTGCATCCCGGTGGGCACTCCCATGGCCCCCATCCATCGGCGATCGAGGCGAGCCTCGGTATCGAAGCCGTCGACGAGCTTGCGGTCATGGTCGACACCTTCCGGCCACTCGAGCTGGGCGAGGCGGGCAGGGCGTCGGATGACGGCCGGTACGCGTGGTCGTGGACGTCATGACGTTCAGGGAGTTCTTCGACGACGCGGCGCTCTTCCCGCCGGGCAATGCGCCGATGACCGCCGCAGTCAAGGCGCACTTGGATCGCGCCTCAACGCCTGACGACGCCTTCGTCGGGCCCTTCGTGTGCCCTGCCGATCGGGTTGATGAGCTTGCCGAGGCGCTGGGCGGCGACCGGCTCGAGATCGCCGTGGTGGGGCTTCCGGAGGAGCCGATGCCAGCGGGCGTCGTCCTGGCCGCAGTCGAGATCAAGGGTCCGCTGGTTGCGCTGCCCGAACTCTCCGACGGGGTGCGGATATTCGTCGAACGCGACTGGGACAGCGACTTCGCCATCCCGCCCGGTGCAGCTCTCAAGCTGCGGTGCGGTGGGGCGTACGTGCCGACGTCCGATGAGCTGGGGCGCGCTATTGCGCACTGCGTGCAGCACGAGCTCACGTTCAAGCTGACTGCTGGCCTGCATCATGCGCTGCGCACGGACGCAGAGCACGGCTTCCTCAACATCCTGGCCGCCGTCGATGCGGCGCTGGTCGGAGATGATCCGGTGCGGCTGCTCGACGAGCGCGATCCCGATAAGCTCGTCGTCAAGGATCACGCGGCAGTGCGCCGGGTCTTCAGCTCGATCGGCACGTGCAGCATCGACGAGCCACTGGCCGATCTACGGATGCTCGGGTTGTTGCTGCCATGAACGACTTCGGACGCACGACGCTCCCGTACTGCTCATTCATCCGGCCTGGTGAGACTGCGCCGCGCGTCGGGGTGGGAGTCGGCACGGAGCTTCTCGATCTGACGACCGCGGCCGCCGAAATCGTGCCGCAGCACGCGAGACTGTTCGCGTCGGGGTCACTCGATCCGCTGCTGGCCGCCGGACCGGTCGTGTGGGCCGAGGTGCGGGCCGCGCTCAGGGATCGCGCCGATGCGCGTCCGCTGATCTCGCTCGACGACGTCGAGCTGGTCTTGCCGTTCACAGTGGCCGACTACGTCGACTTCTACGCATCGGAGCACCACGCCACGAACCTCGGCCGGTTGTTCCGTCCCGACGGCGAGGCGCTGATGCCCAACTGGAAGCACCTGCCGGTCGGATATCACGGCCGCGCCGGCACCGTCGTCGTTTCGGGTACGACGGTGCGGCGTCCGTCTGGACAGATCCGTGCGGGCGATGCGGTTGAGTTCGGGCCCAGCGCGCGTCTGGACATCGAGGCCGAGATCGGCTTCGTAGTCGGCGCCGGATCGTCACTTGGCCAGTCGGTCCCGGTCGGCGACTTCGACCAGCACGTCTTCGGGATCTGTATCGTCAATGACTGGTCGGCACGCGACATCCAGGCCTGGGAGTACGTGCCGCTGGGGCCGTTCCTCGGCAAGTCGTTCGCCACCTCGGTCTCGCCGTGGATCGTGCCGCTGGCCGCGCTTGAGGGTGCCCGCGTAGATCCGCCGGAGCGAGATGTCGAGCTGCTGCCGTACCTGCGCTACGTCGAGCAGTGGGGGCTCGACCTCGAGCTCGTCGTAACACTGAACGGTGAGGAGATCTCGCGGCCGCCGTTCGCCACGACGTACTGGACGGCGGCGCAGATGCTGGCGCATATGACCGTCAACGGTGCATCGCTGAGGCCGGGAGATCTGTACGCATCGGGCACCGTCAGCGGGCCTGATGCGGGCCAACGGGGTTCGCTGATCGAGATGTCGTGGAACGGTGCCGAGCCGCTGCACCTGGCCGACGGAACATCGCGGTCATTCCTGCTCGACGGCGACGTCGTGTCGATCAGCGCGGCCGCTCGGCTCGCTGACGGGAGTCGACTCTGGCTGGGCCAGGTCGACGGAGAGGTGATCGCATGACGCGATCACGGTGAGGAGACATCATGTTCGAGGAGGGTCAGTACTTCGCGCCTGTCGTTGATAAGGGCGATGGCAGCCTCGCCGTGCAGCTAGGCGAGGGGCATCCGGGTCTCAACGACCCCGTCTACCGCGAGCGCCGCGACCTCATCGCGACGACGGCGCACCGCTGGTCGCCGGGGGAGCCCGCTCCACGTGTCGAGTACACCGACGAGGAGCACGAGGTGTGGCGCGTCGTCTGCGCCGATCTGCGCGACAAGCACCACACCTATGCTTGCCGCGAGTTCCTCGACGGCAAGGAGGCGCTCAGCCTGCCGATCGACCACATCCCGCAGCTCGAGGAGCTATCGGACCAGATCGAGCCGATGACCGGCTTCCGGTATCGGCCGGCCGCCGGGCTCGTCCCGCTGCGTGAGTTCTACGGTGCCCTGGCCGATCACGGATTCTGGGCGACGCAGTACGTGCGGCACCACTCGGTGCCGCTCTACACACCCGAGCCGGACGTCCTCCACGAGGTCGTCGGGCACGGCAACACGCTCGCTGATCCGCGGTTTACGCGACTGTATGAAGCGGCCGGTCAAGCGGCGCGCCGGGTCGAGTCCGCAGAGGCGCTCGAGTTCGTCAGCAAGATCTTCTGGTTCACGCTCGAGTTCGGCGTGGTGCACGAGGGCGACGGGCTCAAGGCCTACGGTGCCGGCATCCTGTCGAGCCCCGGCGAGATCGAGGAGTTCCGCGACATCACGATCCGTCCGCTCGACCTCATAGAGATGGGCACGACCGACTACGACATCACGCGCTACCAAGAAGTGCTGTTCGCAGCGCGCTCATTTGAGCACATCGAAGACGTCGTCGGAACGTTCTGGGACGAGTGCGATGACGACTCGATCAGCGCGATGAACGCTGGTGCGCACAAGGCGTGAAGGTGTCACGCTAGGCTGGTCCCGCAATTCACGGGGCGGTAGCTCAGCTGGTTAGAGCACGGGACTCATAATCCCTCGGTCGCGGGTTCGAGCCCCGCCCGCCCTACTCCGTCTGATCTGCAACGAGGGCTGGTTTGTGTCGTCGCAAGTTGGGACGGTGTAGCCAATTGTGTAGCCCGTGAGTGCGGTCTCGAGATACACGAGCAACGCGGTGACGGGATGTTCCGCTCCGCCGATGTGTGCGCCACACTGATGGGCATGCGCGATGCCGTGATCTTCGACATGGACGGGACGCTCTGCGACACCTCGCAGATCATCCATCTCATCGAGGGCGAGGAGAAGAACTTTGCGGCCTTCCATGCCGCCTCGGCTGACTGCCCGCCGCACGCCGAAGTCGTCGAGGCGGCATGGGAGCAGGCCGCCAAGGGGATCGCCATCCTCGTCGTCACGTCGCGCGAGTTCATCTGGCGTGATCTGACACTCGACTGGCTCGTCGCCCACGACATCGCGTACGACGCGCTGTACATGCGGATCGTGGGCGACTATCGCAAGGACGTCCTGATCAAGACCGACATCCTGCAGCAGATCGGCGCGGACGGCTTCCGCGTGCTGGAAGCGTGGGACGACAAGGCGTCAGTGCTGGATCTGTGGTGTGACAACGGCATCGTGGTCCACGTCGTCGAGTAACGACTGAAGAGTTCTACAGCCCGAACATCTCGCGCTGATCTTCGGGAACCAGCTCCAAGAACTCCGGGTTGTCGCGGATGACCTTGGGGACGAACGGGCAGTAGGGGAGCACCGTGCCCCCGCGTGAGGCGATCTCCGAGAGCGCTCCCGAGATGAGCTGACCGCCGATGCCTTGGCCCTCGAACTGTGGAAACACCCGGGTGTGGGGGAGCGCATACTCCTGCCCGTCGAGGCGGTAGTCGACGTAGCCCGCAAGCTCTCCCTCGACTGTGATCTCGAAGCGTGAGTCGGCTCGGTTGTCCTGCACAGTGGTGGTCATCGGACCGCCCTTCCGCCTAGATGTTGTCCGTAGACGTTAAAGTACGACACAATGACCGTAGGTGCTCTCGAGACGCTGGGGAAGGCGACACTAGGGAGGCACCATGGCGGTATCAAATACACACATGTCTTCGCCGACGACCCCGACCAGGGGTGTGCTTTTTGTGCACTCATCCACGTCCGCATTGTGCCCGCACATCGAGTGGGCGGCGGCTGGCGTGCTCGGAGGTGCGCCCGATCTTAAGTGGGTGCCGCAGCCGGCCGAGCCCGGAACGCATCGTGCGGAGCTGTCCTGGCAGGCGCCGGCAGGCTCTGCGGCCGCGCTGGCATCGGCTCTTCGTGGCTGGGAGCAGCTGCGCTTCGAGGTGACTGAAGAGGCCACGGCCACGACTGAGGGCGCGCGCTACTCGTACACGCCGAAGCTGGGCATCTTCCACGCCATGACGGGCCTGCACGGCGACGTGCTGATCCCCGAAGACCGCATCAAGGCCTTCCGGGTCAAGGCCCGGCTGGGTGAGATCGACATGGAGACTGCGCTCGACGGACTGCTGGGCGTCGCATGGGATGCCGAGCTGGAGCCGTTCCGACATGCCGGCGAAGGCGCGCCGGTGCGCTGGCTACACCAGGTGATCTGACTGCGCGTCAGCCGATGTCGACCTTGACCTTCGGTGTTGAGACTCCCGTGGCCTTGTTGGTCACGCGGAACTCGCGCGGGCCCGTGCGGGACGTATAGAGCTCGGTGCGGAAGATCCCGCCGTCCCGCGTCTTGATCTGAATGGGGAAGTCGTCCCAGCTTCCGCCCGGATCTCTGACTTCGACCTGCAGATCCTCGCCGACCGAGCTGTCGGGGAATGCGCCGCTCAGGTAGAAACGCTCGCCGGGAGAGACCCGATCGCTCGACGTGTTGATGGTCGGCTTGACCACGTCGGGAGCTGCCGTCGTCTCGGGCTGCGGCTCTTCAGTCGACTCGACGACGGGCGCTGGCGTGGTTGTCGCGGTGACAGGAGGCAGGTTGACCTTGCTGATGCCGGTTGCACTGACCAGGGCAGCCCCGCCGAGGCCCAGGATGCCGCCAATGACGAGCCCGAAGAAGATGAACGTAGCGGCGAAGCTGCGCGCGTGCCCAGGGTTAATGGCAGCGTCTTTGGGGGGGCGTGTAGGACGCGGGGCGGGTGCTGACGCGCCAGCTGACTTCGAGGGCCTAGACGCCGTGGCTGGGGGGCTTACGGGCGCCGTAGCGCCATCGTGCTTGACCACGGCGTCGATCGCGTCTTGGACGGTTTTCAGCGAGTCGATCGTGCCATCGGACAGATGAACGCCGAACCGCCGTCCGAGCTCTTCGCCGATCTCGAGGATCGTGAGCGAGTCGGCGCCGAGGCTCTTGAGAGTGGCGGCGGGGACGACGGAGTCCGCCGGGCAACCGACGACGCGGACGAGGATGTCCGTCAACTGCTCTTGGACCGTAGATGACGAAGGCACCTTCGCAGTCTACCGACGTCAAGCGACGCATCACGTCATCTGCGGGGCGGGGCGGCTGCTTGACCGTGACGCTCCTTAGACTGGGCCGATGACGGAGCGCACTGGGCGGATTGAGAGTGTCGAGGACGTCCAGTACGTCGTGGTCCACGGCTATCGCCGGGCCTACCGGATCTCTGGCTCAGGGCCCGCACTCCTGCTGCTGCACGGCCTGGGATGCGACTCGTCGACCTGGATCGACGTCATCCCCGCGCTGGCCGAACACTACACCGTGATCGCGCCCGATCTACTGGGTCACGGCGATTCGGACAAGCCCGACGCCGACTACTCGCTCGGCGGCTACGCCAACGGGATGCGCGATCTGCTCACGGTGCTCGGCATCGACAAGGTCACGGTCGTCGGCCACAGCTTCGGTGGCGGTGTGGCGATGCAGTTCGCGTACCAGTTTCCTGACCGCACCGAACGTGTCGCGCTGGTCTCGACCGGGGGACTGGGCAAAGAGGTCACGCCGCTCATCCGCCTCCTCACGATCCCCGGCAGCGGTCTGGCGATCGGCATCGCGACGATGCGCCCCTGGCGTCCGCTCGTCAGCGGAGTTATGCGCACGATCTCGCGGCTGCCGCTGACGGCCACGCGTGATCTCGACGAGGTCGCCCGCATCTACGAGGCGCTGGCCGATCGTGGGCAGCGGGTTGCTGTCCAACGCGTTACGAGCCACGTCCTCAACTGGCGCGGTCAGTACGTCACGATGACCGAACGAAGTTATCTCGCGCGGCTCATGCCGGTTCTGGTCGTGTGGGGACGCGACGACATGGTCATCCCGGTCTCACACGCAGATCTCGCGCCGACGCAGGTTTCCGACGTCCACGTGCTCGACGACTCGGGGCACTTCCCGCACAAGGATCATCCCGAAGAGTTCTGTCGCATCGTTGTGGACTTCATCGAGTCGAATGAGCCTGCGCACTATCACCGCGGGCGTTGGCGTGCGCTGCTGCGCCGTGGTGATGAGTACGGGCTCGAAAGTGTGACGCCTGAGCTGTCAGACGTCGAGCCCGCCATCTGCTGAAGCGCGGGACCGCTGGGATCAGCCCAGGGGCTTGGCGACTGCAACCGTCTCGTCGGCGGGCGGAAGCGCATCGTAATCCGTGTGGGCGCGTTCTTCGGCCAGCTTATCGGTCTCGGCCTGTTCGGCCGCTAGTCTTCGGCGCTTCTGCCACTTGCTGTTGCCGGTCACCCAGGCGCCGATCATGACGGCGAGCCAGCCGATCACGAGACCGCCGATATCGTCGGCGATGTAGTGCCAGCCGAGGTACAAGGTCGCGAGGATCGTGCAGCCCAGATAGGCCCAAGCGGCGTAACGGATGGCGCGGGCGAGGCCGGCGTAGTGCAGGAAGAGCGCCAGCGTGAAGACCACGGAGACGTGGAGGGACGCGAATCCGGCGATGCCGCAGATCTTGTCGCCGTGTGGGTCTTCCTTGAATCCGAAAGCACCCCGGAACAGCGAGTTCTGTAGCTGCGCAGCGCCGTTATCGGGTAGATCGGCAAAGCGTTGAGGCTCGTAGAAAGCCGGGCCGAGTGATGGCAGCGAGTAGTAGCTGATGGTTCCGAGCACCCAGTTGAGGCTGACGGCCGTGGCGTACCAGGCGCCGACCGTGAGATCGCGGTGCAGCACGAGGACAGCGCCGACTGTGATCGGGACGAACGGCAGGTACAGCACGTAGAGGATCGCCAGCACCTGCGCCGCAACCGTTGTGCCGAAGAAGCCGTGCAGCACCTCGGCCGGGTTGTTGCCGAAGAACAGGAAGTGGTCGAGCTCGAACAGTGCGCGATCGTGGATTGTGTTTCCGCCGATCAGTGGCAGATAGCTCTTGAGATTGCGGTAGCTGACGTAGCAGATGTAGAACGACAGCATGCCGGTCGCGGCGTAGGCGATGCGCTTGAGCGTCCACTCCGCACGCACGATGCTGCGCATGCCGGAGAACGTATTGCGCAGTCCGTAGCGATGGATCGCCTGAGGGGCGAGACCGAGCGCGAAGATGCCGATGCCGATCATCGGCAGACGGATGTATGCCGGACCGAGGAACCCCTCAGGGTCCTTCAGCCCGACATTCACATCCTGCGAGAAGTAGATTGCCGTGGCACCGACGGCCAGCGAGAGGCAGACCGCAAATGCATATGGCCAGCGGAGGAACGCGCGAAGCCAACTAAGCATGGGGGCCATCTTAAGCGTCCCTGCTGAGGCTCAGATGAGAGACCCGGTTCAGGCGTCGCCGCCGACCTGCTCGACACCGGCGACCGCCGTCGGATCATCGATGCGGAAGCGCGTGAAAGCCTGGTGCGCGATGTCGGCGTCGACGGATCCGCGCTGGGCGAGGGTCTGCAGCACCGACACGACGATCGACTCGGCATCGACCTGGAACGTCCGGCGAGCGGCCGCACGGGTGTCGGCGAAACCGAATCCGTCGGTGCCGAGCGACTGCCACGGTCCGGGGACCCAGCGGGCGATCTGGTCGGGGACGGCGCGCATGTAGTCGCTGACCGCGACCGTTACGGCGCTTGAGTCCATGAGCTTGCCCGTGATGTAAGGCATCCTGCTGTACTCGCCCGGGTGGTTGAGGTTCCACTTCTCCGCAGCCACACCATCGCGAGCGAGCTCGTTCCAGGATGTGACGGACCAGACATCGGCGGCGACGCCGTAGTCGGCCGCGAGGATCTCCTGGGCCTTGAGCGCCCATGGGACAGCGACACCGGACGCCATGATGCGCGCGGGTACGCCGTCGCCCTCGCCCTCGCCCTCGCGGTAGAGATACGCGCCCTTGAGGAGCCCCTCCACGTCGACGTTCTCGGGCTGGGCGGGCTGCGCGAACGCCTCGTTGTAGACCGTCAGGTAGTAGATGATGTCCTCGCCGTGCGGGGAAGCTTCCGTCGAGCCGTACATGCGCTCGAGGCCCTGTTGGACGATGTGGCTGATCTCGAAGCCGAAGGCCGGGTCGTAGTGGACGACTGCGGGGTTGGTCTGCGCGATGAGCGGCGAGTGGCCGTCAGCGTGCTGGAGGCCTTCGCCCGTGAGCGTCGTGCGTCCGGCTGTGGCGCCGATGAGGAATCCGCGCGCCAGCTGGTCGGCCCTGGCCCAGATCGAGTCGGCGGTCCGCTGGAAGCCGAACATCGAGTAGAACATGTACACCGGGATCATCGGCTCGCCGTGCGTCGAGTAGGCGCTGCCTGCTGCGATCGCCGATGCCATCGCGCCGGCCTCGCTGATGCCTTCGTGCAGGAGCTGGCCCTGGGCCGACTCCTTGTACGCCAGCAGGAGCTTGCGGTCGACCGACTGGTACTGCTGGCCGGCCGGGTTGTAGATCTTGGCCGACGGGAACATCGAGTCCATGCCGAAGGTGCGGTACTCGTCGGGCGCGATCGGCACGATGCGACGGCCGATCTCGGGATCCTTCATGAGATCGCGCAGCAGGCGCACGAATGCCATGGTCGTGGCGATCTCCTGCTTGCCCGA
>JBBSSC010000048.1:0-10081 GCA_038242465.1 Propionibacteriales bacterium
AGTACTCGATCAACCGGCCGAAGTGCTGCTCGAGCAACCGGATGACCGAGAACGCGATCCAGGCCGGCACCAGGGCCGTGCCCTTCTTGTAGACGTAGCCGCGGTTCTGGATCGTGCCGACGATCGACGCATACGTCGACGGGCGACCGATCTCGCGGGTCTCGAGTTCGCTGATGAGGGAGGCTTCTGTGAAGCGTGACGGCGGCTTGGTCTCGTGGCCGGCCTTGCCGAGCTCGGCGGCCGTGACCGTCTGCCCCTCGGACAGGTTGGGGAGCTTGGTCTGCTGGTCGTCGCCCTCGGCCTCGGAGTCATCGTTCGACTCGACGTATGCCTTGAGGAAGCCGTAGAAGGTGATGGTTCGTCCAGAGGAGCTGAAGACCACGTCTTCACCCGTGGTGGCCGTCGTACCGATGCGGATCGACACCGAGTTGCCCTTGGCGTCATTCATTTGCGAGGCGATCGTGCGCTTCCAGATCAGCTCGTAGAGACGAAGCTCATCGCCGGACAGGCCGGTCTGCTTAGGCGTGGCGAACTTCTCGCCGGCCGGGCGGATGGCCTCGTGGGCCTCCTGCGCATTCTTGACCTTGCTCGCATAGACGCGGGGCTTCTCGGGGAGATAAGCCGCCCCGTATAGCTCGGTGACCTGTGCACGCGCCGCGGTGAGAGCGGTCTGCGACAGAGTCGTCGAGTCGGTACGCATATACGTGATGTGCCCACCCTCGTAGAGGCGCTGCGCGACCTGCATCGTGCGGGCGGCCCCGAAACCGAACTTACGCGACGCCTCCTGCTGCATCGTCGTGGTGCGGAACGGCGCGTACGGGCGGCGAGTGTAGGGCTTCTCCTCGACCGAGCGAACCGTGAACGGCTGCTCCGTCAAGGCGTCGGCGAGCGCGCCGGCCTGGGCCTCGTCGAGGTGGGCGACCTTGTCATTGGTCAGGGCGCCTGTGTTGTCGAAGCTGCTGCCCGAGGCGATCCGCTTACCGTCGAGGCTGAACAGCTTGGCCGGGAACTGCCGCGGGTCGAAGCCGTCGCCAGCGTCGAATGTGGCCTCGAGATCCCAGTACGACGCGACGTGGAACGCCATCCGCTCGCGCTCACGCTCGACGACCAAACGGGTCGCGACGGACTGCACGCGGCCAGCAGACAGGCCGCTCATGACCTTCTTCCACAGGACCGGGCTGACTTCGTAGCCGTATAGACGGTCGAGGATGCGGCGGGCTTCCTGGGCGTCGACGAGGTTCATGTCGATATCGCGGGGGTGGGCGATCGCGTACTGGATCGCATCCTTGGTGATCTCGTTGAAGACGATGCGCTTGACGGGCACCTTCGGCTTGAGCTCGTCGAACAGGTGCCACGCGATGGCCTCGCCCTCGCGGTCCTCATCTGTCGCGAGTACGAGCTCGTCGGCGTCCTTCAGAAGCTTCTTGAGCTTGGTCATCTGCGACTTCTTGTCGGCCGACACGACGTAGATCGGCTCGAACTCGCTGTCGACGTTAACGCCCAGGCGCGCCCAGGGCTCGCCCTTGAAGGCTGCCGGGACTTCGTCGGCGCCGCGCGGAAGGTCACGGATATGGCCGACGGAGGCGTCCACCACATAGCCGTCCCCGAGGTAGCCCGCGATGCTACGGACCTTGTTGGGGGACTCGACGATGACGAGCGTGGTCAAGAGGAACTCCTGTAGTGGTCGGTCGGCCATACGCTAACGCGTCCTGTCAAGCAATCGTGCACCGCAGGGTGTGACGCCTTCGCCTCACCCTGCCCCTACCCTCCACCATGCTTGGTCACTGGGCCGGCTGACACAGCTAAAGCACCTCCACGACGTCTATCCCGCCGACAAACTCCGCTACATGCTGTCACGCCAAGCTTTTTCGTCGTCCTGACCACCTGCCGGACCTGCCCGCCCCTACGTCAGGAAGCCTTCTTCTACTAGGGCTCTGACGGTGGGGGCGTACTTCTTGCGGAGGTCTTGGGGGTCTCGGTCCAGCAGAGTTGCCAGGGCGTCGAGGATCTGGCCCGATCTCAGGTCACCGTCGCTGGCGCCGACGAGTCCGGCCTCGACCGTGTCGACCTGGCGGATGCGCCGCACACCGTGCTGCAGCCGGATCAGGATGCTCTCGGGATCGTCGGCTCCTGATGCGCCGCGGGTCTCCTCGACGAGGTCGATCGCCTGCCGGAAGGTCTCGTCGAGCAATGCGTCATCGTCGAGGCCGCGCAGGCGATCGACTCGGTCGGCCCACGCCGCGACGCCGGGCCCGACGGGCTGGGCGATCTCGCCGGTCCACTCCTCGAGCCGGTGGATCGGCGTTTGGGATGTCTTGCGCAGGCTGAGCCAGCCGAAGCCGATCGCCTCGATGCCCTCGGCCGCGAACCAGTCGAGCCACGCATCGTAGCGATGGATGTAGTCGGGCGAGCCCGCGAGCCCCGCATCCGCAAGCCACATCTCGACGTAGGCGGCGGGATCGACGAGCTCGCGCTGCAGGATCCACGCGTCGAGCGGCTGACCCTCGAGCCACGTGCTGAGATCGTCCTGCCAGTCGACATCGCGATGATGCGCCCAGTTGGCCAGGATCTGGCACCAACCGCCGTCGTTCAGGTGGGTCGCGGCATTCTCGACGAGATGACGGACGACGCTGTCGCCGGGCATCCCGGAGTCGCGGTACACCAGAACCTGGCTGCCCGGAGGCGAGATGACGAACGGCGGATTGGTCGCGATGAGATCGAATGTCTCACCGGCGACAGGTTCGAACAGGCTGCCGTCCCGCACCTCGAAGTCGACCCGGTTGAGACTCGCGGTCAGCCGCGCCATCGCGAGCGCGCGCGGATTGACGTCGGTCGCGACGACCTCCCGCGCATGCTGCGCGAGGTGTAGTGCCTGCACGCCGCAGCCCGTACCGAGGTCGAGCGCCCGGCCGACAGGCTTGCGGATCGTCAGCTGGGCCAGCGACGACGAGGCCTCGCTGATGCCCAGGACGTACGACGGATCCATGGGTGCCTGGCGCCCGTCGAGCCCCGAGGTGGGATCGCACACGATCCACCAGTCGTGGTCCTCGTCGCCATAGGGCCGGATATCCACCAGAGCACGGACTTCGCCGCCGGACGCGACAAGCATCCCGGCCGCCACGAGCGCTTCGACCAGGGCCGGCAGCGCGGCGTCGGCACGATCGCGGGCGACGGGGACCTGCAGCGCGAACAGCCGCACGAGCGTCGCGAGGTCTCCCCCGCCGCGGGTTGCCCGCAGGGCGGGAACACTCTGATTGAGTCCCATCGCCCGATGGGCGTCGTCACCGAGGAGCGCGTAGACCGCATCGACCGTGAATCCCGCCCGGTCGAGGGCGGAGCGCAGGGCCGGGACGTGCTGGTCATCAAGCATGGACCCATGCTTTCAGACGTCGTCCCAACCCTGCGCGTGGCGCGAACAAAGCCGCCGAATCAGATCAGACGCGCACCTCATCGGACTCTGGGTCCGAGTTGATGTTCTGGTGCTCACCTTCGGCGAGGTCCGTCTCGAGCGTGATCGGACGACGCTTGGAGATGTACACCGCAACCGCGATGATCAGCGCGGCCACACCGGCGATCGAGTAACGGATCACTTCGCTGGCGTCCTCGCCGTACGTGTACTTGATGATCAGCGGAACGATCAGCAACGCCACCAGGTTCATGACCTTCAGCAGCGGGTTGATCGCCGGTCCGGCCGTGTCCTTGAACGGATCGCCGACCGTGTCGCCGATGATCGTCGCCTCGTGCGCGGGCGAGCCCTTGCCGCCGTGATTGCCATCCTCGACGAGCTTCTTGGCGTTGTCCCACGCACCACCGGAGTTGGCCAGGAAGACCGCCATCAGCAGACCCGTGCCGATCGCGCCAGCGAGGTATGCGCCGAGCGGTCCGACACCGAGGCCGAAGCCCACCGCGATGGGGGCAAAGATCGCCAGGATGCCGGGCGTCGCGAGCTCACGCAGCGAGTCGCGCGTGCAGATGTCGACGACCTTGCCGTACTCGGGACGTCCTGTGCCCTCCATGATTCCGGGGATCTCGCGGAACTGACGGCGCACTTCGTAGACCACGGCGCCGGCCGCACGTCCAACGGCGCTGATCGCCAGACCGGAGAATAGGAACACGACGGCCGAGCCGATGATCAGACCCACCAGCAGGCTCGGATCGCCCACGTTGAGGATGCCTCGCAGCGAGTCGACCTCGCCGGCCGACAGGGTCTGCGCGAACTTCTGGATCGGCTCGGGATTGGTGACGTCGAACGACCGGAGGACTTCTGAGAACGACTGCTTGATGCCATCGGCGAACGAGCCGAACAGCGCCGTCGCGGCCAGCACGGCCGTCGCGATCGCGATGCCCTTGGTGATCGCCTTGGTCGTGTTGCCGACCGCGTCGAGCTCGGTGAGGATCCGCGCGCCCTCCTCATCGACGTCGCCCGACATCTCGGCGATGCCCTGCGCGTTGTCGCTGACGGGACCGAAGGTGTCCATCGCGACGATGACGCCGACGGTCGTCAGCAGGCCACAGCCCGCTAGTGCAACGGCGAACAGCGACACGACGATCGAGCCGCCGCCCAGCAGGAATGCTCCGAACACGGCCGCCGCGATGACAAGCGCGGTGTAGACAGCCGACTCGAAGCCGACCGCGAGGCCCGACAGGATGACCGTGGCCGCACCCGTCAACGATGTCTTGCCGACATCCTTGACCGGACGGGTCTCGGTGCCCGTGAAGTAGCCCGTGAGCGCCAGGATGACGGCCGCGAGCACGATGCCGATCAGCACCGCGATGATCGCGATCATCCGGGGATCTCCGCCCAGCTCCGCGGTGTTGGCGTTCGGGAAGAACTGCGCGACGAGCTGGTTCTTCTCGGCACCCGCGGCGAAGTCGAGATCTGCGAAGGACGACGGGAGGTAGAACCAGGCAGCTGCCGAGCTGGCGACCGCCGAGATGAACGCCGAGATGTAGAAGGCCCGGTTGATCGTGGTGAGTCCACCCTCGTTCTCACGGGGCCGGGTGATGTAGACACCGAGCATCGCGGTCAGGGCGCCGATCGCCGGCACGATGAGCGGGAAGACGAGCCCCTGCTCGCCGAAGGCGACCGAGCCGAGGATTAGTGCCGCAACGAGAGTCACGGCGTACGACTCGAAGAGATCGGCTGCCATTCCAGCACAGTCGCCGACATTGTCACCGACGTTGTCGGCGATCGTGGCGGCGTTGCGCGGATCGTCCTCGGGGATGTTCTGCTCGACCTTTCCGACCAGGTCAGCGCCGACGTCAGCGGCCTTCGTGAAGATGCCGCCACCGACACGCATGAACATCGCGAGTAGGGCCGCTCCGAAGCCGAAGCCTTCGAGCACCGAGGGCGCCTGGCCCTGGTAGATCAGCACGACGGCCGCGGCGCCGAGGAGGCCTAGGCCCACCGTCAGCATGCCGACCGTGCCGCCCGTACGGAATGCGATACGCATGGCCTTCTCACGACCCTCGTTCTGCGCTGCTGCGGCGACCCGGACGTTGGCGCGCGTCGCGAGCCACATCCCGAGGTAGCCGATCGTGGCGGAGAAGCCGGCACCCAGCAGGAAGAACAGCGATCTGCCCACCCGGATGTCGGTGTCGCCGGGCAGTAGGAAGAGCAGGCCGAAAGCCAAGATCGCGAAGACCGCGAGAGTCCTGAACATCCTGGTGAGATACGCAGAGGCACCTTCTTGCACCGCCAGACCGATCTCCTGCATCTTCTCGGTGCCCTCGGCGGACTTGAGCACGTCGGCGCGGAACACAGCCGCCATGATGAGTGCCAGGACGCCGATACCCGCAACGACAGCCACGATGATCGTGTTGTCATTGGTCAGATCGATGTCACCGGCAGCCGCAACGAAAGTCGCGTGTGCCATGAAAACCCCTCCAGAGACCTAGGCATGGACGTGCCGCGAACCTGTGGGTGATCCGCGTGACGCACGTTACATGCCGGAGAGGCCCATGTGGGAGCCATCGAGGCTACGAAGAAGTGGCGCGCGCGTCGTCGATCGAGGCGTGGAGGCCGAAGACCTTGTCGAGTCCGGTGATCTGGAAGATTTTCAGAATGCGCTCCTGGGTGCACACGATATCGAGCGATCCGCCGTCAGCACGGACCCGCTTGAGTGCTCCTACCAGGACCCCAAGGCCCGTCGAATCAAGGAAATCGACCTTGCGTACGTCGACAATTAGTCGCGTGTGACCCGCGTCGACCGCGGTCACTATGGACTCCCGAAGTCGAGGAGCCGTGTAGACGTCGATCTCGCCGCCACCCTCGATGATCTCGAAGTCGCCGTCTGTACGAGACGTCAGTGCCAGCTCCATCGGTGATTTCTCCCTTGTTCGCGCTCACCGTGTCGGTGCATTTAATCATGATCTGGGTGCCTCCGCCGTTGTGCGCCCGCCGCCTGCACCGCACACCGGCCCTCTGGGAGACTCGAGGCGTGGACCCTGCCGATCTCGTGCTGCGATACGGCGACCGGGTGACCCACGTCGAGCGCGTCCCCGAGCGTCAGGCCGTCGTCGAGCCGTGGCCGTCCTGGATCGACGCTGCTGTCCGGGAGATGTATGCCGCCGACGGCATTACGACACTCTGGGGGCATCAGGCCGAGGCACTCAACCACATCCGCGCGGGGCGGCACACCGTCATCTCAACCGGTACGGCATCGGGAAAATCCCTGGCATTCCAAGCGCCTGCGCTGACGGCGCTGGCGGCAGGACGCACCGGCAGCTCGCTGCGGGGCAACCGCCGTCCCACGGTGCTCTACCTCGCGCCCACCAAGGCCCTGGCGGCCGATCAGCTGCGCCGACTTGCCGGGGCCTCGGCCTTCGCGCGTCCGGCGACGGTCGACGGAGACAACTCCCGCGAGGAGCGGACCTGGGCGCGCGATCACGCCAACTATCTGCTGACCAACCCCGATACGCTGCACCACTCGATCCTGCCGGGGCATGCCCGATGGACGCGGGCGCTGGGCGGGTTGACCTATGTCGTGGTGGACGAGTGCCATCACTACCGAGGGGTGTTCGGTGCTCATGTTGCGCACGTCCTACGCCGATTGCGCCGCGTCTGCGCCCACTACGGCGCCGGCCCTGTCTTCATCCTCACCTCGGCAACCGTTGCCGATCCGCAGATATTCGCATCACGTCTGACGGGCCTGGACGTCGCGGCGGTCACTGAGGATGCCTCGCCGCACGCAGCCCGCACGATCGCGCTGTGGGAGCCGCCCATCCTCCCGGGCGTCGACCCGGATGTGCCGGGCGTCGTGCGTCGTTCGGCAACCTCAGAGGCCGGCGAGCTGCTGACCGATCTGGTCATCGGAAAAGTCCGCACACTCGCCTTCGTGCGATCGCGCAAGGGTGCGGAGTCGGTTGCCGCGACAGCGCAGCGACGACTCGCCGAGGTCGATCCGTCGCTGGTAGGCCGGGTCGCGACCTATCGCGGCGGCTACCTGCCCGAGGAGCGGCGGGAGCTGGAGCAACGCCTGCGGAGCGGTGACCTCCTGGGCCTCGCGAGCACCAACGCCCTCGAGCTCGGCATCGACATCGCGGGGCTTGACGCCGTCATCACCGTCGGATTCCCGGGGACCCGGGCCGCCCTCCAGCAGCAGTTCGGGCGGGCGGGCCGGTCGGGACGCGATTCGATCGGCATCCTCGTGGCGCGCGACGAGCCCATCGACACCTACCTGGTGCACCACCCGGAAGCGCTGCTCGGACGCCCGGTCGAGGCCCAGGTCTTCGATCCCGACAACCCCCACGTGCTGGGTCCTCATCTGTGCGCCGCCGCGCAGGAGATCCCTCTGACGGAAGCCGACTTCGAGCTGTTCGGCCCCCGAACCGCCGAAGGTGTCGAGGCGCTCGTCGGGGCGGGATGGCTGCGGCAGAGGCCCGCCGGCTGGTTCTGGACCAAGCGCGAACGCGCCAGCGATCTGGCCGACATCCGCTCCAGTGGCGGAGCGGCCGTGCAGATCGTCGACGCCCATACGGGACGCCTGATCGGCACGGTCGATGCCGGTTCGGCCGACTCGACAGTCCACGAGGGGGCCGTCTACGTGCACCAAGGCGAGGAGTACGTCGTCGATGAGTACGACGTCGAGCTGGGCGTCGCGGCCGTGCACCGCGACGATCCGGGCTACTCCACGATGGCGCGGTCGATTACCGAGATCACCATCATCGCGACCGAGCGGACCGAGCGGTGGGGTTCCTCCGTGGCGATGTCGTTCGGATCGGTCGAGGTCGTCAACCAGGTCGTCTCGTATCTCAAGCGCAGCACCACTGGCGGCGGCTATATGGGTGAGGAGCTCCTCGAGCTGCCGGCCAGGACGCTGCCTACCAAGGCCGTCTGGTGGACGATCGATGCCGCCACCGTGTCCGCCGTCCTGGAGAGCGGCGATGTGCCAGGCGCGGCCCATGCCGCCGAGCACGCCGCGATCGGTCTGCTGCCCCTGCTCGCGACGTGTGACCGGTGGGACATCGGCGGTGTCTCGACGGCTCTGCACGCCGACACCGGCACCCTCACAGTCTTCGTCTACGACGGTTATCCCGGAGGCGCCGGCTTCGCCGAGCGGGGATATGAGCTCGCGGCGACGTGGCTCACGGTCACTCGCGATGCGATCGCCGCGTGTTCGTGCCCCGATGGATGCCCCTCGTGCGTCTATTCTCCGAAGTGTGGCAACGGCAACGAACCGCTCGACAAGGTCGGAGCGATCAAGCTTCTCGATGCCTTCCTAGCCTTCGCTCCTGATCTGCCTGCACCAGACCTATCCGACGAGAGCACCAGGGGAAGCCGTCCGTGAAACCGACCAAGCGCCGTGGCTTGATGCTGGGCATGACTGAGCTGGAGCGAGGACCAGGGCTCGAGATCGCGCCTCTACACGCCCCCATTGCGGTCAAGAGCGACTGGGATGTGTCGTACGTAGACATTGTCTCCACCAAGAAGCTGCTCGAGCATTACGCGGACGACAGTGCTGTGCCGCCCGAGGACATCGTCGAGGTCGACTTCCCGCTGACCGATGAGGACGGCACGATCCGTCCGTTGGTCGAGGTCGCCGGCGTCGGCGCGCCATTCGCGTGGGTCATCGCGTCGCACGTCATCGAGCACGTTCCGGATCTCATCACGTGGCTCGACGACATCGCCACATTGCTCCGCGACGACGGTGCACTGGTGCTAGCCGTCCCGGACATGCGCTTCTCCTTCGACGCATACCGTCCGCAGACCACCGTCGGACAAATGCTGCAGGCCCACCATGATGGCGATCTCGTGCCCAGCGTTCGGGCGGTCTACGACGCTCTCCACTCGGCGTCCTCCATCTCGGCGCGCGAGGCGTGGGCCGGCCGGCGAACGGGGTTGGAGAGCAGCCGCGTCCATCCACTCAGTCAGGTCATGCCCTTTGTCGAGATGGCCAAGTCAGGCGAATACATCGACTCGCACGTCTGGACGTTCCGGCCGGCGTCCTTCATCGAGCAGATCAACGAGCTGGGCCAGCTGGGCTTGTGCGAGTTCGTGGTCGAGAAGGTGCGCAACACCCGCCCCGGCCAGCTGGAGTTCTTCGCGGTACTCCGGAGGTTGCCCCGAGACCGCTCTGCGGAGCAGGACACCGCACTGCGCGCCGCCGCCAAGCACCGCACCAACGACGAGCCAAAGCAGCCCAAGGGCCAGCCAGAACCACCCAAGATGACGCTCAGCGAGAGCGAACGGCGCCTGATCGAGCGCAAGCGGGCCGCCCTGACGAAGGCCCGGCGACTGGTGCGACGCGGACATTGACCTCATCCGTCACTCACCGATCGAGGTAGGACTCAGGCGCGGCGCGGGCCGTCTGCTCGGCGCCCCATGAGCTGCCCCACCACGGCTTGCTCCGGGCCCGGGCGGTGACCGTGGCAACGTCATAGTCCATCTGGCAGCGGATGATCCGTGCGCCGTTGCGGATGGCTATCTCGTGCGCTGCCACGCAGCCGTCTTCGCCCGCTGCGCTCGCGCGGGATGCCGCCAGGGCGGCCAGATCTGCTGCGGCCGCGACACGATGGCGCATCCGGACCAGATTCGTCGACTGCACGACAACGAGGGCCACGACGAGCAGCAGGATCGCGA
>JBBSSC010000049.1:0-10039 GCA_038242465.1 Propionibacteriales bacterium
GCCGTCGTCGAGGAACAGGACCTCATCGGCCAGTGCGATCGTGGCCTTGCGGTATGCGACGACGAGCACCGTGGGCCCCTCACCGTCGGCGGTGTGCGCCGCGAGCGCCCTCAGGATGCGCTGCTCGACTTGAGGGTCGACCGCGCTCGTCGCATCGTCCATTACGAGCAGACGGGGATGACGCACGAGTGCGCGAGCCAAAGATAGGCGCTGGCGCTGGCCGCCCGACAGCGTCGTGCCGCGCTCGCCCAGCTCGGAGTCGAGCCCGCGCGGAAGGGCCACGACGAAATCGGCAGCCTGCACCGTACGCAGCGCCTGCCACACCTCATCGTCGGAGAAGTCGCCGCCGAGCGTGACGTTCTCGCGCACGCTGTCGTCGAACAGGAACGTGCCCTGCGGCACGACCGCGATCGTGCGGGCCAGCTCGTCGTGCATCAGATCGCGGATGTCGACGCCATCGACCGTGATGGTGCCGCGCTGCGGGTCGACGAGGCGGGTCAGCAATGACGTCAGGGTGCTCTTGCCGCTACCCGTCGCACCAACGACAGCGACGACCTTGCCCGGCTCGACCTCGAGGTCTATATCGCGCAGGACGGCGTGATCGGCATCAGCGAATCCGAAGCTGACATCGTGCACGCCGAGCGCGACCGCACCTGTGCCCTCGAGCGTCGCCGAGCCATAGGGCATCGAGCCGCGCTCGTCGAGCACCGACTCGACCCGCTCCCAGCTCACGACGCTGCGTGGGAGCTCGCCGAGCACCCAGCCGATGGCACGTACAGGGAATGCCACGACCGTGAACAGATACGCGACCGAGACGACATCACCGGGATCGGCCGCACCGCTGGCGACGCGTCCGACGCCGAGGACGATGACCAGCAGGATGCCGATATTGGGCAGGACCTCCAGCAGCGGATCGAACATGCTGCGGATGCGCCCCACCGCGATATTGGCATCTCGGAGCTCTTCTGTGACCTCACGGAAACGGGCGGTCTCATCGGCCTCACGGCCCAGCGACTTGACCACGACCGCGCCGTCGAAGGACTCGTGGGCGACGGCGCTAACCGAGCCGCGCAGCGACTGGGCATGCGCGACCTTGGGCGAGAGCCAGCGCTGGTAGAAGACATTGATGATGAACAGCGCCGGGAAGACAATCAGACCGACGAGCGTCAGCACGAGATCGGCCCGCACCATCTCGACGACCGCCGCGACGAGCATCGCGATGACACCGATCGCCATCGGCAGCGGCATGAACACCGACCATGCACCCTCGACGTCGGCATTGGCGTTGGAGAGCAGCTGCCCCGTGGGATGGCGGTGATGCCAAGACATCGGCAGCGTCAGGTACTGCCGGGTGACCTTGCGGCGGTACTCGGCGACGAGCCGGTAGTAGACGATGCCGCCGATCAGTCGGCGCGCGACGATGCCGAGTGCGCGCAAGATTGCTACGGCCATAAACAGGGCGATCGCGGCGAACAGCGCACCCTCGGTGACATCACCGCGGGCGAAGGACGGCCGGATCACGTGATCCGTGGCCCAGCCGAGCACCCGGGCGTCCGCGACCGTCATGAAGCCGAACAGGACGCTGCCGATGACCGAAACCCAGAACAAGAAGCGCTGCTCCTTGATACCGCGCCCGAGCAGACTGAAGCCCCGTCGCGTGATGCGATCGGTTCGGGCCTGCCCCAGGTCTGAGGACTCCGTCGTGTCGTCGGGCTGGGTGTCTCTAACGGACACGGTGGCCAGCAGCTCGCAAGGTTTCTTTCACCTGTCCAATAGTCATGTCGCCGAAGTGGAACACGCTCGCGGCGAGCACTGCGTCGGCGCCAGCGTCGACGGCTGCAGGGAAATGCTCGAGCCGTCCGGCACCACCGCTCGCAATGAGTGGCACCTGTGTAACGTCACGGACGGCCCGAATCATTTCCAGGTCGAAGCCGTCTTTTGTGCCATCGGCGTCCATCGAGTTCAGCAGGATCTCTCCGGCACCCAGCGCCGTGGCGGTGCGCGCCCACTCGACAGCGTCGAGACCCGCCGAGGTGCGGCCGCCGTGGGTCGTGACCTCGAAGCCGCTCGGCTGCTCACTGCTGCGGCGCGCATCGACGCTCAGCACGAGCACCTGGTTGCCGAAGCGCTGTGCGATCTCGGCGATGACATCTGGCCGATTGATCGCGGCGGTATTGATGCCGACCTTGTCGGCCCCGGCCCGCAGGAGGCGGTCGACATCCTCAGGCGTGCGGACGCCACCACCCACGGTGAGGGGGATGAAGACCTGGTCGGCCGTGCGGCCTACAACGTCGAAGGTCGTGCTGCGGCTGTCGGATGAGGCCGTGATATCGAGGAACGTCAGCTCGTCGGCACCCTCGGCGTCGTAGACCTTGGCCATCTCGACGGGATCGCCCGCATCGCGCAGGTTGACGAAGTTGACGCCCTTGACGACGCGACCGTTGTCGACATCGAGGCAGGGGATGACACGCACGGCAAGACTCACCGGACGAGCCTATCCGGCTGTTCCGACAGCGCTCCCCAACCCCTCGATACCACGGAGATACATCGCTACTATCGATATGAATGACAGGAGGGACGGCCGATGACCGACAAGCCATCGCGTCTTATCTCCCCCGGTGTGCTCGCCGAGGAGCTCGGGCTGTCGGTCGTCCGTATCCGGCAGCTGGCCAGCTCGGGACGCATCCCCTTCGTCCTGACGCCAGGAGGGCACCGACGGTTCGAGCTCGCCGCGGTCAGGGATGCGCTGAGCGGCGAGTCGTCGACGCTGTGGCACCAGGACCTCGAGCGTGAGGGTCTCGCCGAGGACCAGCTGTGGCGCGAGCTGAGTCCAGCCCTGCCACCCATGACTTCCCAGGCCTTCGCGATCGCGGAGTACGCCGTCACAGAGATGGTCAACAATGCGATCGACCACTCCGAAGGCATGCAGGTCGCCGTCACGGCCCGGCAGTCGGGCACCGAGCTGACAATCGTCGTGCGTGATGACGGCATCGGCGTGTTCACCCGGATCAGCCAGACCTTCGGTCTGCCGCATCCCGCGAGCGCTGCCGCGGAGCTGACGAAGGGCAAGCGCACGTCCGATCCCGCGCACCACACCGGCGAGGGGATCTTCTTCACCTCGAAAGCGGTCGACGTGTTCGAGGTCGCCGGCGATGGCATCGTGTGGATCGTCGACAACGCTGTCGACGATCTCGCGCTGGGCGACTCGGCGCTCGAAACCGGCACGCAGGTCACGTTGCGGATTCGCACCGATAGCGACCGCCCGCTCAGCGAGGTGTTCGATGCCTTCGGCCACGATCGACGTTTCACGCGTTCACAACCGGCCATCCGGCTGTTCGAGATCGGCGCAGAGTTCGTGGGCCGGAGCCAGGCCAAGCGGCTGTTGGCAGGCATGGATGCCTTCGAAACCGTGACGCTCGACTTCGCAGGCGTCACGGCCGTGGGTCAGGGCTTCGTCGACGAGGTGTTCAGGGTCTGGCCGAGCCAGCACCGCCACGTCGCGATCCATCCGGTCAACATGGGGCCGGCCGCTCAATTCATGGTCGAGCGCGGGCTGACCCACTGATCGCTGGATCCGGGCGGGCCGTCAGACCTCGCGGACGGCCGCGAGCGCCTCGGGCATCGTGAACGCACCCGCATAGAGCGCCTTGCCGATGATCGCGCCCTCCACACCGAGATCCGTCAGCGTCGCGATATCGCGCAGATCCTGCAGGCTCGAGACCCCTCCGGAGGCCACGACGGGCTTGTCGGTGATGGCGCAGACCTGACGCAGCAACTCGAGGTTCGGGCCTGTCAGCGTGCCATCCTTGGTGACGTCGGTCAGGACGTAACGGGCACAGCCGTCGCGCTCGAGGCGAGCCAGGACGTCGAACAGATCGCCGCCCTCTTCTGTCCAGCCGCGGGCGGCCAGCGTCGTGCCGCGGACGTCGAGGCCCACCGCGATCTGGTCGCCGTACTGGCCGATGACCTTGGCGCACCACTCGGGCTTCTCGAGCGCCGCGGTGCCCAGGTTGACGCGCGTGCAGCCCGTCGCGAGGGCAGCCTCGAGCGAGGCGTCGTCGCGGATGCCGCCCGAGAGCTCGACCAAGATGTCGAGCCGGCCGACGACCTCGGCCAGGAGCTCGCGGTTGGAGCCCTTGCCGAAGGCAGCGTCGAGATCGACGAGGTGGACCCACTCGGCGCCGTCGTTCTGCCACTGCAAAGCGGCATCGAGGGGCGAACCGTACGAGGTCTCGCTGCCGAGCTCACCCTGGACGAGGCGCACGGCCTGTCCGTCAACGACGTCGACAGCCGGAAGAAGTTCAAGAGTCACATCGAGGATGCTATCTGTCGGTGCCGGTGCCTACCGTGGGCGGTATGAACGTCATCCTGGTTCCCGGTTTCTGGCTCGGCGCATGGTCGTGGGGCCGCATCACTCCCGCACTCGAAACTGTCGGTCATGAGGTCACCGCCGTGACCCTGCCGGGCCTTGAGTCGGTCGATACCGATCGATCGGGCATCGGACTGGCTGAGCATGTCTCAGCGGTCGTGGCGCTGGTAGACGCCGCTGAGGGTCCGGTCGTCCTGGTTGGCCACAGTGGGGGCGGCACGGTCGTACACGCGGTCGTCGATCAACGTCCCGATCGCATCGCGCGGGCCATCTACGTCGACAGCGGCCCGCTCCCCCACGGCACTGCCACGAATGCAGACCTGCCGCCCGGGGGCTCGGATCTGCCGCTGCCCCCGTGGGACGTCTTCCGCAAAGGTGGCTCCCGCGATCTCGCCGACTTCACCGAGGCCCAGCTCACCGACTTTCGCGTTCGCGCCGTGCCGCACCCGGCTGCGGCGGCCAGCGAGCCACAGGTTCTGAGCGACGATGACCGGCGCTACGCCGTGCCGATCACGCTGATCACGACGACCTTCACCCGCGAAGAAATCGACATCTACACACAATCCGGCGAGGCCTACTTCGCCGAGCTGCCCAAGATCACCGATGTCACGATCGTCGAGCTGCCCACGAGCCACTGGCCCCAGTTCACCCGGCCCGAACAGCTCGCCAAAGTTATCCGCGATGCCATCTGACCCAGCCCGCCATGGTTCAGAGCAGACGGATGATCCGTGACATCTTGTGCCGATTATCCCCGCCCAGCGCGCCATTCCACTGGGCTGTCCGGACTCACTGCTACTGCCGATTCACCGAAAAAATGAATCAGACGATGCGACTCCTTCCCCGCCTCGCAGGCACTGCCATCGCCTCGACAGCGTTATTGCTGTCTACCGGCATGGCAGCCCACGCCCAGTCCGAGACTGTCAAGGACAAGACCAGCGATGTCGTCGCCTACACCTCCGAAGACACAGACGAAAACGGCGCCCTCCTCAGTTACCAAGACAGCCTCGACTCCGGCATCGACATCCGCAGCATGCGGGTCAAGCACACCAAGAAGTCCTTCAGCGTCAGTCTCGCCTTTGCTGAGCTCACACGTGATCCGAGCATCACGATCGCGTTCAGGATCCCCGGCAAGTCGGAGCCTCAGTGGTTCCTGAACAGTTCGAGCCGCACCAAGGGCCACATCTACGACGCCAAGGAGAAGAAGGTCTGCAGCGTCAAGCTGACTCGTCTCGGCTAGAGGGTCGCGATCCAGTTCTGCAACAGGAGCTTCCCGGCATCGCCGGACTTCTCGGGGTGGAACTGGGTCGCCCACAGCGGCCCGTCCTCGACAGCTGCGACGAACCGGTCACCGCCGTGCTCGGTCCACGTGACGGCTGCCTCTGGCAGTGATGGGGGCCGCGACAGCACCCAGTCGCGCAGGCCGTACGAGTGCACGAAGTAGAACCGCTCGTCCTGAAGGCCTGCGAACATTCGCGAGCCGCTGCCGGGCTCGACGGTGTTCCAGCCCATGTGCGGCACGATGGGCGCCTGCAGGCGCTCGATGACGCCCGGCCACTCGCCGCAACCCTCGGTTTGCACACCGTGCTCGATGCCCTCGCCGAACAGGATCTGCATGCCTACGCAGATGCCCAGCACGGGACGCCCCGCGATGAGGCGGCGCTCGATGATGCGCACGCCGTCGACATCGCGCAGCCCTCGCATGCACGCCTCGAAAGCGCCGACCCCCGGCACCAGCAGGCCATCGGCCTCGGCGGCAACCTTCGCATCGCTCGTCAGCTCGACGTCGGCCCCAGCCCTCTCGACCGCGCGAACGGCCGAACGGAGATTGCCTGAGCCGTAGTCGAGCACCGCGACGCTGGGGGCCCCCCCACGAGCTCTGCTGGGGGCACCTCCCGCTTGCGGGGGCGTAGGGGGAGGTCGGGTCACAGCGCACCCTTCGTGCTGGGGACGCCCGTCTCGCGAGGATCGAGCGCGATCGCCTTGCGTAGTGCGCGTGCGACAGCCTTGAACTGGGCCTCCGCGATGTGGTGCGGATCGCGACCCTCGATAAGGCGGACGTGCATCGTGAGACCGGCGTGGTGCGCGATCGACTCGAAGGCATGGGCCGTCAGCGAACCGGAGTACTGCCCGCCGATGATGACCGTGATCTGCCGCTCAGGCTCGCCCGAGTGGACGAAGTACGGACGCCCCGAGACGTCGACCACGGCCTGCGCGATCGACTCATCCAGCGGCACGATCGCGTCGCCGTAACGCGTGATACCGACCTTGTCGCCCAGAGCCTCACCGATCGCCTGGCCCAGGCAGATTGCGGTGTCCTCGACCGTGTGGTGTGCGTCGATGTGCAGATCGCCCTCGGTCTTGACCGTCAGGTCGATCAGCGAGTGACGCGCGAAGGCCGTCAGCATGTGATCGTAGAAGCCCACGCCCGTCGAGATGTCATGGGCGCCTGTGCCGTCGAGATCGACTTCGACCACGACATGGGACTCAGAGGTCGTTCGCTCAATACGAGATCTACGGTTCACGTCGTGACTTCCTTGAGTGCCAGCTGGAATGAGTTCATCTCGGCTGGCGTGCCCACGGAGACACGCAGCCATTGATCAGGACCAGTCTCCCGTATGAGCACTCCACGGTCGACGAGCCCCTGCCAGATGGCGTGTCGATCCTCGAACCGACCGAACAGGACGAAGTTGGCATCCGACTCCGCGACCTCGAATCCCTGGCCTTTAAGCCAGGCGGAGAGATCGTCACGAGTGGCCCTGAGCTCGTCGACCCTGGCCAGCAGCTCATCGGCGTGTCGCAGTGCCGCGCTCGCGGTCGCCTGCGACACAGCCGACAGGTGATACGGCAGTCGGACGATGCGTAGCGCATCGATGATCGCAGCGTCTGCCGCCACGTAGCCGAGCCGTCCGCCGGCCAGCGCGAACGCCTTGCTCATGGTGCGGGTCACCAACAGGCGAGGGAACTCGTCGAGGACATCCAGCGCGCTGGGCGTGCCTTCTCGGCGGAACTCGGCATACGCCTCATCGACCACGACGACGCCTGGAGCGGCCTGGACGATCGCACGGATCGTCTCGGGCGGCAGCGCCGTCCCTGTCGGGTTGTTGGGCGAGGTCAGGATGACAACATCGGGCGATTCCTGCTCGATCAGTGTCAGCGCACGGTCGACGTCGACTGTGAAGTCCTCGCTGCGCTGGCCCGTCACCCAGCGGGTGTGCGTGTTGCGCGCGTACTCGGGATACATCGAGTACGTCGGCGCGAATGACACCGCTGTACGGCCGGGCCCGCCGAACGCCTGCAGCACCTGCTGCATGATCTCGTTGGAGCCGTTGGCCGCCCAGATCCGCTCGGCCGTCAGCCCGTGGCCGAGGTAGTCGGCGAGTCCACCGCGCAATTCCCACGCCTCACGGTCGGGATAACGGTTGAGCGTCACCGCGGCGAGACGCACCGACTCGGCAATATCGCGCGCGGTCTCCGCGCTGGGACCGTATGGGTTCTCGTTGGTGTTGAGCTGCACAGGCACATCGAGCTGCGGCGCACCGTACGGCTCGTCCTCCCGCAGCTCCTCGCGAATCGGGACCCACGCAGGCAGCGGCATCAGCGGGACGTCCGGATCGACACCGCGGCACCGTGCGAGGGCAGGTTCTCGGCCTCGGCGAGCGTCACGACGTGATCGCCCACCTCACGCAGTGCGGCTTCGGAGTACGTGACGATGTGCATGTTCTTGCAGAATGCGCGTACGGACAGGCCTGAGGAATGGCAGGCGCAGCCGGCGGTCGGCAGGACGTGATTGGAGCCGGCCGCATAGTCGCCGAGCGAGACCGGTGTGAAGGAGCCGACGAAGATCGCACCCGCGTTGACGATGCGTCCCGCGACCGCACCCGACTCGGCGGTGTGCACCTCGAGGTGCTCCGCGGCGTAACCGTTGGCGACGTCGACCGCCTGGTCGATATCACGAACGAGAACCGTCGCTGACTGGGTGCCTTCCAGGGCAGTGCGGATGCGCTCGGAGTGCTTGGCGGATCCGATCTGCGCCGCGAGCTCAGCCTCGACCGCAGTGGCGAGCGCCTCGCTTTCGGTGATGAGGACGCTGGCGGCCATGGGATCGTGTTCGGCCTGGCTGATCAGGTCGGCGGCAACATAGCCCGCATCGGCGGTGTCGTCGGCGATGATCGCGATCTCAGTGGGGCCGGCCTCGGAGTCGATGCTGACGATACCTTGCAGATGGCGCTTGGCAGCGGCGACGAAGATATTGCCCGGACCCGTGATCAGGTTGACGGGGCGGCAGTCGACGCCGTTCGGCGATGACGCGCCATACGCGAACATCGCGAGCGCTTGGGCGCCACCTGCCGCGTAGACCTCGTCGATGCCGAGCAGCGCGCACGCAGCCAAGATGGTCGGGTGCGGCAGTCCGCCGAACTCGACCTGCGGGGGGCTCGCGAGAGCGATACCGGGGACGCCGGCGACCTGCGCCGGGACGGCATTCATGACGACGGTGCTGACCAATGGCGCGAGCCCGCCCGGCACGTACAGGCCGACGCGCTGCATCGGGACGATACGGCGCTCGACCGTCGCACCGGGAGCCACGTCGGAGACCAGGCTGTGCTCGAGCTCGGCCTCGCACGTCTGCCGGAGACGTCGGATCGACTCCTCGAGTCCTGCGCGGATCGCGGGAGCCAGATCGGCGAGCGCCTCGGCCAGCGCGGCGGCGGGAACGCGGAGCTGTGCAGGGCGGACCCCGTCGAAACGCTCCCCCGCGTCGAGGACCGCGATAGAGCCCCGTTCGCGTACGTCATCGCAAATCGGCCGCACAGCTGCGAGGGCATGCTCGACATCGACCTCGGCGCGCGGCACGGCCGCACTGTAGACCGCGGCCGCCTCATCGGCTGAAGGGTTGAGCTCACGCAGATCAAGACGTCTCATCACACGCATGAGTCTACGGAAGCACTACGGTGGAGACGTGGCCGCCAACCAGAAGCCCACCGAGGCAACACCGGCATTCATTGCGCTGCATCGTGCGCAGGTCCAGTTCACGCCTCATTCTTACGTCCACAACCCGCGTGCCGCTTCATTCGGCATGGAGGCGGCCGCGGCCCTCGGGGTCGAGCCCGCCCGGGTCTTCAAGACCCTGATGGCGGTCGTCGACAATGAGCTGTGCGTCGGCGTCGTGCCCGTGATGGGCTCGCTCGATTTGAAGGCGTTCGCGGATGCGCTGGGAGGAAAGCGCGCGCAGATGGCCGATACGAGCCACTCGCAGCGCGCCACCGGCTACGTCATCGGCGGCATCTCACCGCTCGGCCAGAAGAAAGCCCACCGCACCGTGATCGACCGGTCGTCGGCGCAGTGGTCCACGATCTTCGTCTCGGGTGGCCGGCGTGGCCTCGAGGCCGAACTGAGTCCCGAAGATCTCGCGCAGCTCACCAAGGCCGTCATCGCGCGCATCGCTCGGTAGCCGACGCCACCGTCAGCCGCGCAGGCGTCCCTTGATCCAGGTCGAGCCGACAACCCCCGCGAGCCCCGCGATCGGCCACGCCAGGAACGGCGCGAGGCCGTCGACCTCAAGACGCGCCGGGATGCGATCTCCGACCTCAACCCCGCTGACCGAGCCGGGCGACGGAGGTCCAAGCTCAACGCCGACTCGCCAGGCCAGCACTGCGGCCATGGCGGTCTGCA
>JBBSSC010000050.1:0-9992 GCA_038242465.1 Propionibacteriales bacterium
ATCTCGGGGCAAAATGAGCCGGCGTAAGCCAGATCACACCTGCTCGCATCCATGCCGTCCCGCATTGGCCCTTCAGGTAGAGTCCGCGATCGAGAGGAGCGACAGAGTGTCTATCTGTCGCAAGGACTGAGAATGAGTGAACGGCATCTGACGACCGCCGTCTCCGATGCGCAGCTGGTCACGGAGCTACGGGCTGGAGAACGGCACGCCATGGCCGAGCTCTACGCGCGCCATAGCGCAGATGCCGTGCGCGTCGTTTACCCCAACGGCGACAGCGAAGAACTCGTGGCCGAGGCCTTCGTCCGGGTCTTCGCGAAGATCATCGATGGCGGCGGGCCAACGGATAACTTCCGGGCCTATCTGCACACCGTCGTGCGCAATCTCAAGATCGAGCGCGCCCGCCGGGCGGGCCGCGAACAGCCCGCCTCGGACAAGATGTGGTTGCTCGATACCGCCACCGAGGACGGCGGGTCCGAGACCGACGAGATCGACGCGGCCCACGCCGCCAGCGCGATTCGCACGCTGCCAGAGAATTGGCAACAGCTGCTGTGGAAGCTCGAGGTAGAGGGTCGCAAGCCAGCCGACGTAGCTGCCGAACTATCCATTCCCGTCGCCACGGTCTCGGACACGGCCTACCGCGCGCGCGAAGGCCTGCGGCTCGCTTACCTGAATCAGCACCTGCCGGCCGCGGCCGACAGCCGCTGCGATTGGAGCCGTGATCGGTTGGGCCGACACGCCCGTGGCGGCCTGAGCCCACGAGCCGTCATCAAGATCCGCCACCACCTGGACGGCTGCACCGAGTGCGCAGCCCTGTACGACGAGCTACACCAGCTCAACTCCAAGCTGGGAGCGATGCTCTGGCCGGTCGTCTTCATCGGCACCATCACCCTCGGCATGGTCGCATCCACGGCTCCGAACGAGACGCCGAAGCCGTCCAGCAACTCGACGGGCCGGCGATTCAGGTCGAGATCGGTCTCAAGGCGCGCTCGGATCGTCCAGCGTGGCGTCGTCGGCGCCGTGGCGACGACAGCCGTCGCTGCGGTCGCGGCGATCGGTCTATGGCTTCTGCCGGACGCCGCCCGCCTGCTGCCATCAGCAGATTCGCAGCCATCACAGTCCGATGCGGCACCGGCGCTGCCCTCTGACGAGCTCGTGATCGAGGAGGCCGACGAGCCGCCGTTCACGGCCGACAACATCGTTGCTACCCCGCCCGTGTTCACGCCCCCGGTGCGCGAGACGCCTGAGCAACCAGCGTTGACCAACGACAAGCCCGGCAAGGGGCCCAGGCCGGAGGCCCGACCGCAGCCGGCGCCAGCGCCGAGCCCAGATCCGAGCCTTGGCCCCCCGGACGAGCCGGCGGAACCCGGCCCGGTCGACCTGGGTATCGGCTCACCGACCGTCGACCCCGCTGGGCAGCCAAACCAATGGCTGCTGACGATCCCGATCCTCAGCGTCGAAGGCCCGGCAGCGGAGAGCTTCATCATCAGCCTGGAGTTGACCTTGAGCGAGATCTCCGGCTTCGTCGAGCGTCAGTCCACCGACTGGGACTGTGGTCCCATCCAGGACGGCGACAGCAACGGGGACCCGTACTTCTTCGACTCGGCGACCTGCCAGTACACCTATCAACCTGGTCAGTCCGTAACCCCGTTCGCCCTTGTCGTCGAGTCAGTCGCGGCGCCCACAGGTGCCATCGCCATCAGCGGCGCGGGCAACGCAGACCCATCCACCTCGGACAACGAGCGGACGTTCTAGCCGTCCTAAGCTACCTTCGCCTCGCGACCTTCTTGGTCGACTTCGAGGCCTTGACGATCGTGGTGTAGCCGGACTTGCTGCCCGTGACGCGGACCGTGAGCCGCTTGCCCTTCTGCCTGCTCGTCAGCTTGAACGAGCTCTTGGTGCCCTTCTTCGTGATCTTCTTGCCGTTGGCGTACCACTGGTAGCGATACGACGGTCGCGGCGACCACGAGCCGACCTTGACCTTGAGCGTCTTGCCGACGTGAGCCGTGCCAGTGATCTTGGGCGTCCTGGCCGAGAACTTCTTGAGAGCTGCGGGCGGCGGTGTCGCGATCCTGAAGGTCACAGTCACGTCCGCGCCGGAGGCCCCGGAGAGGGCGTTGACCACGATCGTCGTGACACCGGTGGGACTCACGAATGTCTGTCCCGCACTGTGAGCCGCGATCGACTGCAAGGCCGGCAGCAGCGTCAACGACGTGTTCTCGCCGAGCGTCGTGACTGTCACTCCGGGGCGATAGAAGATCCCCGTTCCCACCGAACCATTCCACGATGCGCTGTAGAACGTCGCGGCATCACGGCCCGCACCCGAGCGATGATCGACGAAGTATTGGCTGCCGGAGACCGGGTCGACGATGTGGATTCCTCGAGGTCCCGAGGCGCCATCGCGCGGATCAAGATGGATAGTTCGCGTCGCGGGCCCATTGGCAGCCGTTACCAACGGCACCTCAGCGGCACCTGCGACGCCGAGACGCATCCGGAAGGCCGAATCGAGCGCCGGCGGCTCGAAGTCGCCGCCGCTGATCGCCAGGCCCATGGGGCTGTACAGATCTTCATACGACTCGATGCCGCAGCCCGCGCACCGCTGGAGGTTGGCGTGGCCGAGCCCGAAGGTGTGACCCACCTCGTGGACACCGACCTGGGTCGCAATGTCGCCCATGCTGAAGCTCATCGGGCCGCCGCTGGAGAAGTCGGTGCCGACAAGCGCCACCCCGGCGATGCCGTTGGCGATGGGTGGCAAGGCTCCGCACTCATCGGCCATCGCCACGATGAGGTGGTCGCCCGAGCCCTCTGCAGACGAGAGGTCGGGGAACAGAGCACCGGCTTCGCTCCACACGGCGTAGGGGTTGCCCATCCCGCAGTTGGTCGACACATCGCCCGCGTAGTCCGAGTTGAAGCGGGTGACGCCCCCCTGGATCTCGAACGAGGTGATGACACCGTCCGACTCAGCCACCCAGTAGTCGGTGATCTCTTCGACTCGATCCGAGATCTGAGCGTCCGTCTCCTCGATCGTTCCTCGGTTGTTCAGCACCGCGACGAACACCCTGTGCGGCGCCGGAGTCGTCACGGCGGCTGCCGTCACCGGGGCGACGGTCGACGAAGCGACGGTCAGCGGCCTCGTCTGCCCCTCCGCCGCTGCGACCGCGACGCGCCCGGCCCGGGTGTCTTCGTCGATCGTCGTGCCGGCGCGCGGCAGCAGATCCATCGACCGGAGCGCGGAGGCGACACCACCGGCAATCACGACCTCGCCGTGGAAGCGACCGTTCGCGGGCGCGTCATCATCCAGCTCGACCGGGATCTCCGCGCCGCCGTCCGTCACGACGGTGTGGAGCTGCTCGGCATGGGCACCGGAGCCAAAGCCATCGACCACGACAACCTGGAGCTTGCCCTCGACCGCGAGAGTCGTCGGCTCGGACGCTCCCTGCGCAGGCGCGGCAAGCGCGGACGCGGACGCGGCAACGACCGCACCGACGAACGCGGCCAGAGAGCGGCGGTACGGACTCATGTGACTCCTCGATCGCTGAACTGCCGGCAGCGTATCGGCAGTCGGCTCAGTCGCGGGCGGTCATGACAATCGGATCGCCGTCGGTGATCGCGATGGTGTGCTCGACGTGCGCTCCGCGCGAGCCGTCGGCGCTGCGGATCGTCCAGCCATCGTCGTCCATGACGATCTCGTCGGTCGTGTGCAGGAACCATGGCTCGATCGCGATGACGAGGCCCGCCTTGAGAGGCAGACCGCGGCCGGCGGGGCCGTCATTGGGGATGTGCGGATCGCCGTGCATCGTGCGTCCGACCCCGTGCCCCCCGAATTGCGTGTTGATCTTCAGTCCGTGCGAACGACCCACGGCGCCGATCGCGGCCGAGATGTCGCCGACGCGGTTGCCAGGACGCGCGACGGCGATCGCCGCATCCAGCGCTTCCTGGGTGTGGGCGATGAGGCGGACGTCCTCGTCGCGGGGCGTGCCGACGATGACGCTGACGGCGGAATCGCAGACCCATTTGTCGACCGCGACTGCGAAGTCGAAGCTGACCAGATCGCCGTCGCGCAGCTTGTACTTGTGCGGCAGGCCGTGCAGAACCGCATCGTTGACCGATGTGCAGAGCACCTTGCCGAACGGCATCGCGCCGAAGGACGGGTGGTAGTCGATGTAGCAGGACTCGGCGCCCCGCTCGCGGATCATCGAGTGCGCGAGGGCGTCGAGATCGAGCAGGTCGACGCCGACATCGGCGGCCTCGGAGAGGGCGGTCAGCACCGAGGCGACAAACTGTCCGGCCGGACGCATCTCGTCGAGCTGAGTGGGGGTGAGGAGCTCGATCATGATGCCTTCTGTCCTTCGCGTGATGCTCCGACGATGGTCACGGCGACCGTGGCGACCAGCGCCATCGTGCCGAGCAGAGCCATCGGCGCGCTGCCGTAGATGTCGTCGCCCTGTGATGTGAAGACCGATGAGACCAGTGAAGCTCCGCCGATCAAACCCAGCAACATCGCGCAAATCGTGTGGGGCGTGTTGCGGTGCGACCACGCCTGAAAGGCCACGATCGCGACGACCGCTGCTGCCACGACGACGGCGATCTGCGCGGCGATGGCCGCCGAGCCGAAGTCGATCTCGGCCAGCTGGGCCAGGACATAGACGGCCAGGGCGACGCCCTCGGCGACCGCCATGATCATGAAACTGCGCGTGAAGTTCACGGTGCACCTTTCCTCGCTGTCAACCCTACGCACCGCCCCGGCGTACGACGGATCGACTCCTCACCATCACGGCTCGCAGAGCTTGCCGCCCATGTCCTTCATGACAATTTTCGTCACGATCCAGGCTCCGTCCACGCGCTCTGCCCGCGCCGCCCACGGGGCATTGCCGAACTTCTTGTCACCATCCCTCGGCTTGCCCTTGACCTCGGCCCTCCAGTTGTCTTCGTCGAGGCACAGCACAATCGCGGCCTTATCGCCCGTCACCGTGACGTCGATATCGGTGATCGCCGGCTCACCCACCCGCAGTAGCTCGAAATCCTGGTAGGTCGCCACCGTGGCGAGATGGTCCTCGATGATCTTCGGATCCGCCAATCCCGCGAAGGGCGCCGGGTCAGTGCTTGCGGTGTTCTCCGAGACGACGATGGCAGCCCAGTACCGTTGGATGAGGTCGGTCACGGCCGCCTGGTCGGCGGCGATCGGGTCGACAGTCGGGGTCGGCGTCGTCGCTGCGGGTGCGGGCTCCTTGGCTGCTTTGGAACCGGGATCGTCCGACCCCCCGCAGGCCGAGAGGCCAAGAATCAGGACGATGGATGCGGTCACCGCGGCGAGTGACGTTCGCGTTCGATTCATGTGCAGTTCTTCTCGTCCTTGGGCGGGAGCCGGACATCGGAGATGAGCCAGGTTTCGCCGGTCCTCGTCGCCTCGGCTCCCCATGGCTTGGTGCCGTACTTCGTGAATTTCAGATCTTTGGCCCCTCGGACGAAGATCCAGTCGTCCTCGTCGAGGCAGGCCTTGATCTCGGCTGTGTCCCCGGTGACAGCGACTTCGACCTCGGTCAGCTCGGGGCTTCCCTCCCTCACGACTCCATCGGCCTTGGCCGTGCGGATCGACTTCAGCGTCTTCTCGATGAACCCGCCCTTGGCCACGTTGGCGAACTGTCCGGTCGAATCGTCGCCAGCGTTTTGCGCAGCCATCTGACGCTTCCAGTATCGGCTCACCAGATCCGTGACGGCGCCCTGATCGAGGGCTGCCTGGTCGGGGGTCACTGCGGAGGACGGAACCGCCACCACAGGGGTCTCGGCGGGTTCGGGCTCGTCCGATCCGCCGCAAGCCGCAAGGCTGAGAGAGAGAACTGCGGCGACGGCAGCCAACTGCGCAGAGCCGCGTCCGAACATTGGAATCACGCTGTCACCCTAACCAGTTCGGGGTTCGCCACATCGCTCACTCTAAACTGGCGCGGAACCGCTGCATGCCGGAGATCCAGTGGTCCTGGTCGGCGGCCTTGCGGGCATACATCGTGCCGACCTCAGGGTGCGGCAGCGCGAAGAACGTCCCAGCTGCGAGCGCTTCGAGCAGGCCGTCGGCGACCTCCAACGGCGTCAGGGTCGCGCCGGCCGAGACGACAGACTTCATCGCGAGTCGTCCGACTGGGTCCGCGCTCGTCTCGCCCTCGACCAGCATGTCGGTGCGCACCCCCATGGGACACAGGCAGCACACCTGGACGCCCTGATCTCCGTACGTCGCCGCGAGCCACTCCGCGAAGCCGACCGCTGCATGCTTGGTGACCGAGTACGTCGGCGAACCGAGCTGGGTCAGCAGTCCTGCGGCCGAGGCCGTGCTGACGAAGCATCCGGATCCACGCTCCACCCATCCCGGCACGAGAACCTGAGCTGCACGCACCTGGCTCATGACGTTGACGTCCCAGCCGAGCGCCCAGTCCGATTCCGGCGCATCGAGCCCGAATCCACCGAAGACGCCGGCATTGGCGACGAATAGGTCGATTGGCTCCGCTGCGGCCTCGATCAAAGCGTCGATGTGTCCGCGATCGGCCGCGTCACCGGCGACATAGGTGACCCGCCCGATGTGCTCAGAAGCAAGCCGAGCGGCCGTCGTCTCGAGTCGATACGTATCGAGATCGCCGAGGACGACCGAGGCCCCCTGCTCGAGGAGCCGCTGTGCGATGCCCTCGCCGATGCCACTGGCAGCACCAGTGACAACGGCGGTGGCATTCGCGAGGTTGATCATCGAGCGTGGCGCCTGAGCTCGGCCTTGGCCAGCGCGTTCTTGTGCACTTCATCTGGACCGTCGGCGAAGCGCAGCGTCCGCATGCCGGCGAACCACTCGGCGAGCGGGAAGTCCTGCGACAGGCCGCCGGCTCCGTGCACCTGGATCGCCTTGTCGAGAATCCACTCGACCGTCTGGGGCGTCGCGATCTTGATGGCCTGGATCTCGGTGTGCGCAGCCTTGTTGCCCGCGGTGTCCATGAGCCAAGCGGCCTTCAGCACCAGCAAGCGCAGCTGCTCGACTTTGACCCGCGACTCCGCGATCCAGTCGCGCACGACCCCCTGATCGGCGATCGGCTTGCCGAAGGCGACCCGCTCGGACGCCCGCTGGCTCATCATCTCGATCGCTCGCTCGGCAATGCCGAGAGAGCGCATGCAGTGGTGGATGCGGCCGGGCCCGAGGCGCGCCTGAGCGATCGCGAAGCCCTCGCCCTCGCCGCCGATCAGATTGCTCACCGGCACCCGCACATCCGTGAACCGCATCTCAGCATGTCCGCCGTGATCGCGGTCGTGATATCCGAAGACGTGCATGCCGCGGATGATCTCGAGGCCCGGGGTTCCCCGTTCTACGAGGATCATCGACTGCTGGCGGTGGCGTTCAGCCTCGGGATCGGTCTTGCCCATCACGATGAAAATCTTGCAGTCCGGGTTCATCGCGCCCGTGATCCACCACTTGCGCCCGTTGATGACGTACTCATCGCCGTCGCGGACGATGCTCAGCTCGACGTTGGTCGCGTCCGATGAGGCAACCTGCGGCTCAGTCATCGCGAACGCCGACCGGATCTCACCTGCCAGGAGCGGCTCGAGCCACCGCTTCTTCTGCTCGTCGGTGCCGAACATGCCCAGCACCTCCATGTTGCCGGTGTCCGGAGCCGCACAGTTGAACACCGCAGGCGCCATCTGGATGCTGCGGCCTGTGATCTCGGCGAGCGGCGCATACTGCAGATTGGTCAGTCCGGCACCGCGCTCGCTAGGGTCGAAGAAATTCCACAGACCCTGCGCCTTGGCCTTCGCGCGCAGCTCCATGACGATGGGCGGGAACGACCACGTGTCGTTGGCGATGCTGTCCTCAACCTGCTGCTTGAACGTCGCCTCAGCCGGGTAGACCTCGGCTTCCATGAACGCCGTGACCTTGGCGATCAGTTCATTCGTCGTCTCATCGAAGCCGAAATGCATCTCAGGCTCCCGCGTAGACGTAGACGACTTCGGCGATACAGACCGGCTTCGCAGCACCCTCGAGCTCGACGGCGAACGAGATGACGACCTGTGTGCCGATCGCGATGTCCTTGGTCTCGACGAGCGTCGCCGTTGCGCGCAGACGCGAGTCGACGGGGACGGGAGCGGGGAAGCGCACCTTGTTCGCGCCGTAGTTCATGCCAAAGGCGATGTTCTCGACCGTGAAGATCTCAGCGGAGAACACTGGGAGCAGCGAAAGCGTCAGGTAGCCGTGGGCGATCGTGCCGCCGAAGGGGCCCGATGCGGCGCGCTCGGGATCGACGTGGATCCACTGCTGGTCGCCCGTGGCGTCAGCGAAGGTGTTGATCCGCTCCTGGGTAACCGCGAGCCACTCGCTGGTGCCGAGCTCCTCACCGGCGGCGGCCTTCAAGGCATCGAGACTGTCGAAAACACGGGTCATGCAGAACCTCCACGATGAGATGCGCACTGCAACGAGTGCGCGGGGTAAGCGCTTGCTTAGTTCGCACCCTAGCCCGTAGACGGCCCCTCGCGCCAGACCGCGTGGGCCTCAGATCGCTATGGCAGCAACTATCGGAACGGCTCCCAGCAGCGCGGCGACGCCGATCGCAACCACGTCGAGCCGGGTCCAAGGCGCGGGCAGCGCCCACGTGCGTCGCTGCGCCGTCGCGAAACCCCGCGCGTCCATCGCTATCGAGGTGGCCGTCGCGCCACGCATCGCCTGCACCAGGAGCGCGAACGACATATTGGCAGCGTGTCGCCCGTTCGCGAGCGGATTGCGGCTCGCGCCGAAGCCCCGGACGCGACGGACCCGCTCGAGCTGCTGCCACGACAGCCCGAATCCGGTGAACTTCTGCAATGCCGCCGCGAAGGCCGCGATGAGCCGCGCCGGCATGCGCAGCGTCTGGGCGAGGTAGTCAGCCAGACGGGATGGGTCGACATATCCCGCCATGACCGAGCCCGGCCACGCCAGGACGATAACCCTGACGCCGGCTGCGAATGCCTCGCCGACATCACGACCGCCGAGCCGCCACGTCGAGTAGACGATCGTGACCGCAGCGATAGCGGTGAAACCGAGGCATAGCAACGGATATCGCCAGCCCGGCAGCAGGATCGCGGCCGCGAGCACGTAGGCGCCCAAGGCGATCAGAGCGACCTGCAGGCTGTCGATCCAGAAGGAGCCGAGCAGCGAGAACATCCCCACCGTGAGCTGGGCCAACGGATTCGTGCGCAGCACCGCAGTCCTCATCTAGTCACCACTGCCCGCATCGAGTGCTCGACATCTAGACGGAGGTCGGCATCATGTGTCGAGACCGCGACCGTGGCGCCGACCCCACGCGCCGATTCGACCCAGCCGGCGACCGCGGCCCAGGTGCCGGGATCCTGGCCGACGGTCGGCTCGTCCAGCAGGACGACTCCGGGACGATGGGCCAGCGCGGCTGCTAGCGCCAGCCGCCGCTGTTCGCCACCGGACAGGCGGTACGGGCTTGAGTGGGCAAACCGCTGGAGTCCGAACACCTCCAAGATCGCCCCTACGTCGACGACTCGCCCGATGCGTGCAGCCGTGTGGGCGATCTCGTCGGCGACGGACGACGTCAGAAATCCGTGCTCCGGATTCTGCGGCACCCAGCCCACGATCGCTGCGAGCTCGGCGGACTTTTGCTTGCGCAGATTCGGCAGGACTACGCCACTAGACGTCTTGAGCAGTCCACCCATCACGGCCAGGGCGGTCGACTTGCCGACGCCGCTCGGGCCGGTGAAACCCGTGACCTCGCCGGGTGCGATCGCCACGGTCAGGCCCTCGAGGACCTGCGTCCGCTGGGTCCCACGGAGCGTCCGCATCACGAGCTCGACCGAGACGTCACGGGCGACGACCCCGATCGGTTCGCACGCCGGAGTCACCAGCTCTTGCGGCACGTCAAGTGGGACGGGTGTGGCCATCCCGGGCATCCAGACCCCCACCGGGGCGGGGCCCGCGAGGAAGTCGGCGACGGATGAGTCGCTCACGATGACACCGCCCGCTCCGAGGACGA
>JBBSSC010000051.1:0-9948 GCA_038242465.1 Propionibacteriales bacterium
AGGGCCGCGATGATCGGCGATCCGAGCACCCCGCATGCGCGGCCGACGAGCCCGCGAACCCCGCAGAACATGAGAAATCAGCGATCCGAGGGGTTTCCGAGGGTTTGAGAAGCTGCTACGGAGGTCCACCATTAGAAGTCGCTGGAACCACGGCAGATCGCCGCGCTACGGCCCGGCTGGGCATGGCCTTTGAGGGGCCGCGACCAAGCGTTTCGACCAAACGGCCTCGATCTACGCTGGCCTGCTCGGATGCCCATCGCCTGGCACGCCACCAGAGAGCCGGTCGCCAGCGGCCCGAATCAGCGCATCGCCCGCCACGTCCGCGCCGCGTTCCCGACGGCGCACAGATTGAAGAATCCGCAGATGCTTGCCGCTAGCCACTCGCCGCGAGCCACCGAGAAGCCCAAGGGTGGAAGCAGTAACGCGAGAGTGACGATCGAAATCCAGAACAAGGGACGGTCGAACGGCGAGTAGTGGACCTCTCGTTGACCAGATCTCATGGGATCAGCGAAGCACCACGCCGACTGTCCGGTAACCAAGCTCGGCGTTCGACCGGTGCTTTGCGGGGGTCAGCGAGTGCTGAACACTGAGTTTGAGTTGTTTCGCGACATCGACGTCACCAGAACTACAGCGCCGAGCACGAGGAGTAGGACTCCCGCTACGGCGCTTGTTCCGGTGGAAAGGTTCGCAATGAGGCTGGTCCCCGGCGATACCTCACGCCCGGCGTCAAGCTCGTCGAACGCCGTGCCCCATGTTGCCCAGTAGGTCACGAGCGACCCCACGACGACCACCGACAACACCGAGACAGCCGTGATGATGCCTCTGGACCTTCTGGACGCGATGACGGCTGTGAAGACCGCCGCAACGATCAGTGGAGCGACGAATATGCCGAACACAAAGGGGCACGTCGTCTACAGCCATGAGGTCCATGGCCAGATCGTACGGGCATCTCACTCGACCCCAACCGACTTCGATGCCTCGCCAAGAGGGCGCCAAGCTTCCGTCATACGCCAGCCAGGAGCCACGGCTCCTCGTATGATCGGATGGTGCTGTCGTATCTCGCTCGTCAAGCCGCGTTCTTCTACCCGGCGTCGGTCGCGGTCATGTTTGTCGCAGCCGTCTATCTCGCGGTGACGGGACGCTGGGCTTGGCTCGCGGCCGTCATCATTCTTGCGGTTCTCAACTGGTTCAAGTTCCTGTTTGCGGAAGGATGGATCAGGTCCGGCGAAGACAATGACGCCCGCGAGTGGCTCCGGCAGAATCCAGACTATGAGCCGGGTGACGAAGGCGCAGCTCCAGATTGAGCCGTCGCACGCGCTCACAGCAGTTCAGGCGCCCGAGGTCGTCACGGAGCAAAGGCGGGTCCTGAGCGGAGGCTCAAGACGTGGTGGCTGAGACATTTCAGATCGCGTGGCGCAAGTGGGACACACTTCCGGAGCTCAAGTTCCCGTGGCTGGTGGGTACTGCGCGCAAGGTCAGTGGCAATCACGTCAGAGCGATAGTTCGCCGCCGGAAGCTCGTGAATAGGCTAGTTCTTCTGCAAGGCGTCACAGCGAATTCGGCTGTCGAGCAGGGCGACAGATTCGCGGCAGTCGCCCGGCTGCCGCGTTAGACGAGAAGGGGCGTGAGGCGCTTCTGCTGGGTGGCATAGGACGGACTCAGCTCCGACAGTGCCGCCGAAGTCTTGGGGATCAGTCCAGCCACGTTTCGCAAACGGTTGAGCAGGGCACGCCGGTCCGTCGCCGGATCTGAGTCTTTGTCGGGCACGGTCCCAGCATCATTTGGCATGCAGGAAGCACGATGAACGACACCATCGAGATGATGGCGCCCGAGCCAGCGGAGCCCGATCCGCGATGGGCCGCCGAGACCTTGCGGCAAATCAAGTCTTCCACGGTGCGGCACCGCCGCAGCCGCAAGCTCGTCCTGACGGGTGGTCTGGCCGCCTGGGTGGTTGTTGGCGGCGGCGCTGTTGTCGCCAACGTCGGGCACTATGCGTCGACCGGCTCATTCGAGGGGACCGAGGGGCGTCGAATCGAAGGACCTACCGCTATGGGCAACGGAGGTCCAGGCCCGGGCCCCCTAGCTGCGGAGCTTGAAGCCGTCACCACGAAGCCGTGGGCGACTAACGAGTTCGGCATGACGGTGGGGGAGCCGACATGCGGTGACGTACTGGCTGAGAACCTGCCGGATCTGATGCCGACGTTCATCCTCGACCATGGAGAAAGTAGATCGGGATACTTCCGGTCAGACGAGTTCTACACATATGCGCCGAGTGGTGAGCTGGAGAACCCGCGAGTGACGTACAACGTCTATGGACCCGACGGAAAGACATTGCTGGGGACGCGTCGAGACTGAACAGCGCACGGCCATGGTGGTTGCTGGAATGCGTTCCGCATTCTCTTGGCGCCCCACGAGCGCCACGCGTAACATCATTGCGGATGCTCCGGGGTGAGTGTCTGTCACCAAGGGGGACCTATGAGAAGACCTGTCCACGCGCGCCTGCTTCCTGCCGTCCTGATCGCTGCTGTGGCGCTCGCGGTCGCCGGCCTGGTGTCTCCAGCGACCGCGGCCGGAAGCGGCACGATCAAGGGCACCGTGATGTTGAACGGAAAGCCCATCTCCTTCGCGAAGGTGCAGATCTTTCAGTTCGTCCTGGACAAGAGCAACGAGGAGCTCGAGGTCGGACCGCGGTTGAAGACCGACAACACCGACAGCGAGGGCCGGTACTCGTTCTCCGGCCTGTCCGCGACGTCTGACACCAAGCGATATGCCGTCCTGGTCACAGACCGTCAGGGCAAGGCGGTCAAGGCCTACCGGACCGTGCTCGCGAAGAGCGGAAAGAAGGTCACGCAGAACTTCACGATGCGAGCAGCAGCCGTCGTGAGAGGCACCGTGACCACGTCCGACGGTCGTTCTCCGGCTGGACTCACGGTAGGGACCGAGCCCGGCCTCATCAATGACTTCGGACAGTCCTTCGACATCCTCTTCCCGCAATACTCCACGACGGTCAAGGCCGACGGCACGTTCACCTTGTCGGGCATCCCATCGGGCAGGGACTACGACCAGATTCGTGTGACCGATGGTCGATACGCCCAGCAGTGCTATGACTTCGTGTCGAGCACATTGGCCGATTGCGCCACGAAGCGGGACCAGGCGCCGGAGTACTACGCACGACAGCGCATCGTGCTCGCGACGGGTGAGCAGCGCACGCTTCCGACGGTCACTGTCTCGAAATTCGCACCTCCTGTCACCAAGGTCACGGGCAAGGTCACAGATCCCTCCGGCAAGGCCCTCAAGGGCATCGAGGTCACGATCTCTTCGGATGACGCCGTCGAGTCGGCCGTCACGCGGTCGAGCGGACGCTTCACGATCCGAGAAGGCCTGCCCGCGAGACGCTACATCGTCCGGTACGACGATCTGAAGGGGATGTGGGCTTCCCAGTACTTCGGTGGCGGTCCCGACAAGAAGGTCCGCACGCCGGTCACCCTCACGCCGGGACAACCGCTGGGCGGGCTCGATACGGCCCTGAAGTCCATCGCGAATGCGAAGATCGCAGTCAAGGGCGGAGCGGGGACGGCGAAGGTCGCATTTCAGCTCACGCGCAAGGTGACGGGAAGTGCGCCAAGCGGCACGCTGACGCTGTCGTTCGAGGGTATTTCGAAGAGGGTCCGTGTCGTGAACGGAAAGGCAACGGCGATGCTGAAGGGTCTTCCCAAGGGCACTCAGTCACTCGTCGCGATGTACTCCGGCACCGGCAGCACCGCAGGCTTCTCGAAGGTCGTCAAGGTCCGGGTGCTGTGATGGCAGGGCTTTCGGCCCGCGGACGATGACCCTCGCCGACCTCAGGGTGTCGACAGGCTGTTCCCAGCCCGAATCAGCTTAGGAGTGGAGGCCGCGGCCATCGGTGACACGTCGCAGGGCTGCAAGCCGCAATCGCTGTCGCACGCTCCTGACGGGGTGGTTCAGCCACGTATCCGGGCCTGGATACGTGGCTGAACTACCGTGAACGCCTGAACTTCTGTCGGAATCTAGTGCGCTCCGACGCCGGCCGGATGGTGATCGCCCGCCGCAGCCATCTCAGCGCTGCTCGACCGCATCATGATGAACGACACGATCGCTCCGAACAGCGAGATGGCCGCTGCCCACCAGAACACCGTGGTGTACCCGTGGATACTCGCCTCGATCGCGACGCGCGAGCCGGGGTTGTCGGTCGCATAGCTTGTCACTGCGCTGGCGAACAGCGTCGACAGGAGCGCGGTGCCCACCGATCCGCCAACCTGCTGGGCCGTGTTGAGCATCGCCGACGCGACACCCATGTCGCGCTCGTCGACGCCCAAGGTGGCCGTCGCGAACGTCGTCGCGAACAGCAGACCGCCAGCGGCACCCAGCACGAGCAGCGCCGGAAGCACATTGGCGGCATAGCCGGAGCTGCTGTCGAGCTGAGCCAGGTAGGCCATGCCGACGGCACTCAGCACAAGGCCGCCAACGATGAGCTTGCGCGGACCGAATCGCGGGAGGAGTACGCCGCTGGACGTACCGGCGACCACCATCACGGCGAGGTTCAGCGGTGTGAATGCGAATCCGGCTTGCAGTGGCGAGTAGCCGAGGTTCTGCTGCAGGTAGTACGTCAGGAACAAGAAGACGCCGAACAAAGCGATACCGAGGACGGCGATCGAGAAGTACGCACCGCCGCGCGTCGCATTCAGGACGACTCGCAGGGGGAGCAGGGGCTCGCGGACCTTCCGCTCGATGAGCACGAACACGATGAGCAGAAGCGGTGCGGCGATCAGCGATGCGATCGTCAGCGGGTCGCTCCAGCCGTTGGTCTCGGCGGAGGAGAAGCCGAAAACCAGTGCGAACAGGCCGATCGTGCCGGTCAGGACGCCGGGGATGTCGATAGTGCGGGAGTGGCCGCTGGCCGAGCGATCGCGATGATGCGCCTTGACGACCTTCAGAGTTACCAGGGCGGCCGGGACGGCGAACAGCAGGTTGACGTACAGGCACCAGCGCCAGCTGAGCCACTCCGTCAGTGCGCCGCCGAGCAGTAGGCCGATTCCAGCGCCGACGCCGGCGATCGCGCCGAAGATGCCGAAGGCCTTGCCGCGCTCGGCCGGATCGCTGAACGAGACCGACAGGATCGCAAGGGCCGCAGGTGCGAGGAGGGCGGCGAAGACGCCCTGGAGCACGCGCGCGATTACGAGCAGCTCGAAGCTGACGGCGGCGCCGCCGAGTGCCGATGCGATCGCGAAGCCGAACAGTCCGACCACGAAGATCTGCTTACGTCCGAACAGATCGCCGAGGCGGCCGCCGATGAGAAGCAGCGAGCCGAAGGCGAGCGCATAGGCCGTCACGACCCACTGGCGGTCACCATCGGAGAACTCAAGGTCGAGCTGTGCGGAGGGAAGTGCGATGTTGACGATCGTGCTGTCGAGCACGACCATCAGCTGGGCGACGCCTACGATCGCCAGGATGATCCAGCGCGAGGCATAGTTGGGATCGGCTGAGGCCGAGCCTGGATTGGTGCTGCTCACGGATGGCGCTCCTTAGTCAGACGAGGGACAGGCAGAAGACCCGCCCACATTCGGCGGTCTATGCGCCCTTGCCCTGGCACCACGACCGAAGAACCAACGACGAGCCGGGGCACCCGGATAAGGCCAGGCCGTTGGAGCTTCACAAGGTAGCGGCCGAAAGCGGCGCGCACTACCTGCGACAAAAATATCATTCACCTCGTGCGAGGCACGACTCGAACACGGTCCGATGCAGTGCGCCGCTGGTCACGTTGACACTGGCCGGGGCCTGTGAGCCTGACAAACCAATGATGGGATGCAGTCATGATGATGCCCGGCAGCTCCGACGTGGTGGCCCGCTTGCGTGCGGCGGGCAGCGTGTTCGCCGAAGAGGAGGCGAAGGTGCTCGTCGATTCGGCACGCTCGTCCGAGGAACTCGAAGGGATGCTTGGCCGGCGCGTGGTGGGCGAGCCCCTCGAGGTCATCGTCGGCTGGGCCGAGTTCTGCGGGCTGCGCGTCGCGGTGGAGCCCGGCGTGTTCGTCCCGCGCACGCGAACGAGGATTCTTGTCGACGAGGGCGAGAGGCTGATCCAGCATGGCTCTGTGGTTGTCGACCTGTGCTGCGGCACGGGGGCTGTGGCGATGGCCTTGCAGGCGCGGCAGCCGGACGTCGAGCTGTACGCCGCGGACATCGAGCCGGATGCCGTGAGGTGTGCCCGGCGCAACATCGAGTCCCTCGGCGGCGAGGTGTTCGAGGGGGACCTGTTCGCGGCACTTCCTGCACAGCTGCGGCACCGCGTCGACTTGTTGGTCGTCAACGCGCCGTATGTGCCGACCGCGTCGATTGCGACGATGCCGCTGGAAGCGCGTGAGCATGAGCCGCGGGTGGCCCTGGATGGGGGACCGGACGGCGTCGCGGTGCATCGTCTCGTGGCGGTCGGAGCCAACGAATGGCTCACGCCCGGCGGACATTTGATCATCGAGACATCACGTACCCAGGCCGAGCTGACCGCCGATGCCATTCGAGCGGGCGGGCTCTCCGCACACATCGTGACGTCCGACGACCTCGATGCGACCGCCGTGATCGGCGCGCGGGAGCCATACGTCGTAGGTGCCTGACACGATGCAGGTATGTCTTCGACCTTGACGACCGAGTCCGATGCCACTGCTGCGCTGCGACGGCTCACGAGCCGTGACGACGCGGTCTTCCACGACGGCCAGCTCGAAGCCATCCAGGCGCTCGTCGACGGACGCCGCCGTGCGCTCGTGGTGCAGCGCACGGGTTGGGGCAAGTCGGCGGTCTACTTCATCTCGACATTGCTGCTGCGTCAGCGCGGTGCAGGTCCGACGCTGCTGGTCTCGCCACTACTTGCGCTGATGCGTGACCAGGTCGCGGCTGCTGCGCGTGCCGGCGTGCGGGCCGTCGCGATCAACTCGGCGAATCCGCACGAGTGGGAAGAGACCCGCGCCAAGCTCGCGGCCGACGAGGTCGACATCTTGCTGGTATCGCCCGAGCGGCTCAACAATCCACGGTTTCGCGATGAGCAGATGCCCGCGCTGATCGAGCGGATGGGCATGCTCGTGATCGACGAGGCGCACTGCATCTCCGACTGGGGCCACGACTTTCGCCCCGACTACCGCCGGCTCGCCGAGCTCATCGGCCGCCTGCCGGTGGATCTCCCGGTGCTCGCGACGACGGCGACGGCAAATGAGCGCGTTGTGCACGATGTTGCCGAGCAGCTAGGGGCGCAGGGTGATGTGCTGACTATCCGCGGCTCGTTGGCTCGGACGTCGCTGCGGCTGGGTGTGCTCGAGCTCCCCGGGGCACGCGATCGGCTGGGCTGGTTGCTGAGCCATCTGGCCGAGCTCCCAGGCAGCGGCATCATCTACGCGCTGACGGTCTCGGCGGCCGAAGACACCGCACGTCTGCTGCGCGAGGGCGGGCATGCCGTGCGCGCCTATACGGGGCGCACCGATCCCGAGGAGCGCGAGCAGCTCGAGCAGCAGCTCAAAGACAATCAGCTCAAGGCGCTCGTCGCCACCAGCGCGCTCGGCATGGGATTCGACAAGCCAGATCTGGGCTTCGTGATCCATCTGGGGGCGCCGTCGTCACCCGTCGCGTATTACCAGCAGGTCGGCCGTGCAGGCCGTGCCACCGACAACGCCGATGTGCTGCTGCTACCGGGCCGAGAAGACCGCGATATCTGGACGTACTTCGCGACCTCGTCGATGCCGAGCGAAGAACGTGCGGCCGCCGTGATCGAGGCACTAGGAGATGGCACGCTTTCGACGCCTGCGCTCGAGGCGAGAGTTAACCTGCGCCGATCGCCGCTGGAGCTGCTGCTCAAGGTGCTCGATGTCGACGGGGCGGTCCGACGTGTCCAGGGCGGCTGGGTTGCCACGGGTGTGCCGTGGGTCTACGACCGCGAGCGATACGAGCGCATCGCACAGGCGCGCTCGGCCGAGCAGCAGTCGATGATGACCTACCAGCACGCGTCGACGTGCCGTATGGAGATGCTGCAGAGCGATCTTGACGATCCCACTGCCGCACCCTGCGGACGCTGCGACAACTGCACGACGCCCTGGTACCCCACGGCTCTCGACGTCCGGGCCACGGAGGCGGCATCCAGCACCCTCGACAAGGTCGGCGTCGAGATCGAGCCGCGTGCTCAGTGGCCCACTGGCGCCGAACGACTGGGCGTCGAGGCGAAAGGCAAGATCGCGATGGACGACCGGGCTGAGTCGGGCCGCGCCATCGCCCGTCTGACCGATCTGGGCTGGGGCGGTGTCCTGCGCGAGCTGTTCGCGGCCGGCACGCCAGATGGTCCCGTCACAGATGAGCTGCTGGGCGCCTGCGTGCGGGTCTTGAAGGACTGGAACTGGACCGAGCGACCTGCCGCGGTGGTCAGCATCCCCTCGCGATCGCGACCGCAGCTGGTCGATTCGCTGGCCCGCGGCATCGCGCACATCGGACGCCTGCAGGATCTCGGCTCGCTCGACCTCGCGGGCGAGGGCTCGCGCAGCGGTCCCGGCGGCAACAGCGCCTATCGGCTGGCCGATGTCTGGGGCCAGCTCGCGGTCGGGCCCGATCTTGCCGCGGGCCTTCAGGGGCTGGGCGGCAAGCCCGTCTTGCTGATCGACGACCGCGTCGACAGCCGCTGGACGCTGACCGTCGCGGCCCGTGAGCTCCGCCGCCACGGCGCCGGCTCGGTCCTTCCCCTCGTCCTAGGCCAGATCGCCTGACCCCTGAGTGTGACGTTTCGAAGCCACGTCCCGCGTGGCGCCGCTCGGAAACGTCACACTCAGCGGGGTGTTGGTCTCCTGGGTACGTTGGATCGCATGGAGCATCGATACCTCGGAAACAGCGGTCTCAAGATCTCAGAGATCGCCTACGGCAACTGGCTGACACATGGCTCACAGATCGAGGAGGATGCAGCGACCGCATGCGTGCGGCAGGCACTCGAAGAGGGCATCACGACGTTCGACACCGCTGACGTCTACGCCAACACGAAGGCCGAGTCGGTCCTCGGACGCGCGCTCGCGGGCCAGCGTCGCGAGTCGCTGGAGATCCTGACCAAGGTCTACTGGACGACGGGTCCCGGGGGTCCCAACGACTCGGGCTTGTCGCGCAAGCACATCATGGAGTCGATCAACGGCTCGCTAACCCGTCTGCAGACCGACTACGTCGACCTCTACCAGGCGCACCGCTACGACATCGAGACCCCGCTTGAAGAGACGATGCAGGCATTCGCTGATGTCGTCCGCTCCGGCAAGGCGCTGTACATCGGCGTCTCGGAGTGGACCGCCGAGCAGATCCGCGACGGGCAGGCGCTGGCTCGCGAGCTCGGCTTCTCGCTGATCTCCAGCCAGCCGCAGTACTCGATGCTGTGGCGGGTCATCGAGGACGAGGTCGTGCCCACCAGCGAAGAGCTCGGCCTCGGACAGATCGTCTGGTCTCCCATCGCGCAGGGCGTTCTGACCGGCAAGTACAAGCCGGGCCAGCCTGTGCCCGAAGGGTCGCGGGCGACCGACGACCAGGGCGGCGCCGACAACATCAGTCGTTGGCTGCGCGATGACGTTCTCGAGTCGGTCGCGCGGCTCGAGCCGATCGCAGCGGCCGCCGATCTGACGATGGCGCAGCTCGCCGTCGCGTGGGTGCTGCGTCATCCCAATGTCTCGGCGGCGATCATCGGGGCATCGCGTCCCGAGCAGGTCACCGACAACGCCAAAGCATCCGGCGTCCTCTTGGGCGATGATGTCATGGCCGCGATCGACGATGCGCTGGGCGATGTCGTCGTGCGCGATGCATCGATGACCGCCAAGCAGACGCCCGACACTCGACCCACCTGATCCCGCCTGAACGAGTGGGTCGAGGCGTCGGTCTCGATAGAATTCGCTCATGCCCACCCTGCGTGACGTCGTCACCGTCCTCGATCGCCTC
>JBBSSC010000052.1:0-9924 GCA_038242465.1 Propionibacteriales bacterium
CGTCGACGAGCGAGGCCAGGAGGTCGAGCTCCTTGGGGTACGCGTGCTCGGCGAGGTCGTATTTGCGCGAGTTGGCCCGGAGGAACTCTGTGGCGACCTGATGCGCCTGCTTGACGAACGGACGGAACTTGCGGGGGGTCTCGAGATTGATCATGTGTGTGTCCGCCCTCAGACGAGGACTGCTCCTTCCATCAGGCCGACGGCCCGCAGATCGCGGTACCACCGCTCCACGGGGTGTTCCTTGACGAAGCCGTGGCCGCCGAGCAGCTGGACGCCATCGGTGCCGATCTTCATGCCGTACTCCCCCGCGAGGCGACGCGCGAGCGCGACCTCACGCGAGAAGTCGAGGCCCTGCTCGGCCCGCGACGCGGCCTTCAGCGTCACGAGGCGCATACCCTCGAGCTCGATCGCGATGTTCGCGACCATGAATGCGACGGCCTGGCGGTGAGCGATGGGCTCGCCGAAGGCGCTGCGCGTCTTGACGTAGTCCGAGACGTAGTCGAGCACGGCTCGTGCCGTACCGAGCGCGAGCCCGGCCCAGGCGAGGCGCGACAGCCGGATGCACTCGCGATAGTCATCCGCAGCGCCGTCGCCAAGGATCGCGTCGGCGGGTACGTGGACATCATCGAGGATCAGCCTGCTCAGCCCCGCTGCACGCAGGCCCATGCTGGGATCGGCCTGGATCGACACGCCTTCGGTGCTCGACTCGAGCAGGACGAGAGTGGGCCCGCTGCCCTCGACATCGACCGCGACGATGAACAGCTCGGCCTCAGTGCCGCGGACGACTCCTGACTTGACGCCTTTCAGCACGTACCCGGTGGGCGTCCTGGTGGCCGTCGTGTGGAGCTCGAACGGATCAAACAGCACCCGCGGCTCGGCGACCGCCAGCGCGGCGGCTGGCACATCATCGCCCGAGAAAGCCGGCAGGTAGGTCTGTTGCTGGGCATCCGAGCCCCACAGTGAGATGGCGGTCGCAACAGCGGCCGGCGCGAGACAGGCAATGGCCTGTCCCATGTCGCCCTCCGCGAGTGCCTCGGCCACGAGGACGCCTGTGACGGACGAGCGATCTTCGGAGAGGCCGCCGAGGCTCTCGGGGATGTTGAGCAGCGTAAGCCCGAACTCGCCGGTCTGCTTCAAAACTTCCTTGGGCGTGTCATTGGCGGCCTCGGCCTCGATCGCACCGGGGCGCAGCACCTCGGCGGAGAACTCCTTGATGACGCCGACGATCATCTGCTGATCCTCGGTCGGTTCGAGATCGAATACGCCGCTGTCGGACGTCCGGGCCAGTCGGGTCGGCTTGCCCCCGCCCTTGACCTGCTTGAACGCGCGAGTCGAGGCCCCGGCGACACGGAAGCCGCTTCTGGCACCCTCGTAGACGACACGTTCGGTGGTCTTGCGCAGCTTGAGCTTGTCGATGGTCGACGAGCTCGCCAAGCGATTCAGGACCGCGAGGCCGATGCCCATGGGATCGCGACGACTGGCCACAGGAACTCCTAGGTTCAGGGGGTCGGACCGAGATGCCCAACCACACTGAAGTGTAACCCCGAGTTGCACTCTCGGATACCCAAGGTATTCGACTTCACAGTGCGGGGACCAACCCAGCGTCCCCTCACGCCCCTGGATAACCTTGGTCGAATTCCAACAAAGAGGAGCATTCGCTCGTGTCACCCACCACCACTTCGTCCAGCTCTGGGCAGTCTCGTCCACTCCCGGACGGGGGTTCCGTGCGCCCCATCACCCGATGGGGCACACCCGTGATGCACCACGAGCTCGCCGACGTGACGGTATTCGACGACGAGCTTCGCACGCTGGTGCGCGACATGGTCGCGACGATGTACGCCGCACGTGGCGTCGGCCTCGCCGCCAACCAGGTGGGTGTCGATCTCAAAGTCTTCGTCTTCGACTGCCCCGATGACGACGACGTGCAGATCACGGGCGTCGTGTGCAATCCCGTTCTGACGCTGCCCGAGGGCAAGGAGCGCAACCTCGAGGACTCCGACGAGGGATGCCTCTCGCTGCCCGGCGCCTTCTCGGGCTGCGCGCGTCCCGACTACGCCCGTGTGACGGGATTCGACGAGAACGGCGAGCCGGTCGAATTTGTTGGCACGGGTCTGTTGGCGCGCTGCCTGCAGCATGAGACCGACCATCTCTTCGGCACAGTTTTCGGCGATCGCATCCCCGAGCGTGCCCGCAAGAAGCTCTACAAGCAGCACGAAGAGACATCAGAGAACTATCCCGACGACTGGCCCGTCACGATTCTGGTCGACGAAGAGGACTAGGACGACGAAGAGGACTGGACTGAGCCCAGCCGAATGTGATGCATGGCGACCATCTACTGGTCGCGATGCTTCCAGAATCCGTCAGCGTGGGATCGGCTAGCGGGAGCGCAGCTCCCAGCACGCGACGGCGACCGACGAGGCGACGTTGAGCGAGTCGATGTCGGCGGCCATCGGGATCGTGATCCGGTAATGTGCCGCCTGCTCCCAGTGGGCGCTGAGGCCGTGGCCCTCCGAGCCGACGATGACGGCCAACTTCTCGACGTCGCGAGGCACCTCGTCGATCGGCACCGAATCGTCCGACAGCGTCATCGCATACGTCGTGTAGCCGGCATCGCGCAGCAGCTCGGGTGCGGTGTACCAGTCGTCGACCCGCGCGTACGGCAGCCAGAACACCGATCCCATCGACACCTTGATGGCCCGCCGATAGAGCGGATCGGCGCAGCGCGGCGAGAGCAGAACGGCATCGAACCCCAGCGCCGCGACACTTCTGAAGATGGCACCGACATTGGTGTGATCGGCGAGGTCCTCGACAACGACGACGCGCTTGGCATCCGCCAGTACCTTCACGGGCGACGGCAGATCGGGACGCTCGAGTGCCGCGAGCGAGCCGCGGTGGACGTGGAAGCCAGTGATCTTCTCGATCGAGGCGTCGTCGAGCACGAAGCACGGCGCGTCAGTGCTGTCGAGGATGTCGGCGAGCCCGTCGAGCCAGCGCGGCGACATCAGGAACGAGCGCGGGGTGTGACCGGACTCGACAGCTCGGCGAACGACCTTCTCGCCCTCAGCGAGGAAGAGGCCGCGATCGGACTCCAGCTTCAGCCGCAGCTGGACGTCCCGCAGATCCGTGTAGTCGCGTAGCCGGGGATCAGCAAGGTCATCGAGTCGTACGATCTCAGCCACCCCGCTAGCGTAGAGGGCATGAGCCTCGACCGACCCGTCACACCTGACCCGTACAAGCTGCTCCCCCCGGTGCCGAGCTTCACCGTCACGAGCAATGACTTCTCCAACGCCGATCCGCTGAAGGACGACCAGGTCAGCGCCTTCGGCAACACCTCGCCGCACCTTTCATGGAACGGCGCCCCTGAGGGCACCGAGTCGTTCGTCGTGACGTGCTTCGACCCGGACGCGCCGACGCCTTCCGGCTTCTGGCACTGGGTTGCGGTCGACATCCCGGCCGATGTCACCGAGTTCGCGGCGGGCGCGGGCGCATCCGACGGCACGCTTCCCGCGGGCGCCTTCCACGTCGCGAACGACGGCGGCGAGCACTCTTATATGGGCGCCGCTCCCCCGCAGGGCGATCAGGTGCACCGCTACTACTTCGTCGTCCACGCGGTCGGCGCCGAGAAGCTCGGCGTCGGTGCCTCCGCATCACCTGCCGTCGTGAGCTTCAACCTGGCGTTCAAGACGCTGGGCCGCGCGATCATCCACGGCACCTACGCGCACTGAGCCAGTGGCGGTGCGCTGGCGTTCACTTCGTTCACGATCTTGGACGCCAGCGCACCGCCCACACCGGTCAGCGGGCGCCGTAGGCGTTGGCGAAGGCCAGGACGCTGCGGACATAGTCATCGGAGTGGTTGTACGAGAAGATCGCCCGCGACCAGCCCTCGCCCGTGGTCAGATCCGCGCCGGACGCACACAGATAGCGTCCCGCCGCATAGGCCGCGTCGAAGACGTTATTGGGATCCTTCGTGCCATCATCATTGCCGTCGGACTGCCACGTGGCCCACGTCGACGGGATGAACTGCATGGGGCCGACCGCGTGATCCCATTGGTCATCGCCGTGCCACTGCGCGGACTCGTCGCTGGCCTTGATCCCGGCCGTGCCCTCCGTACCGTCGAGCGCGGGCCCGAGAATCGGCTGCGAGGTTCGTCCGTCGGCCAGCAGTTGGCCACCACCGTGCGTACCGTGGCCCGACTCGATACCGCCGACCGCTGCCAATGTCGTCCAGCCGAGCTTGCATGCGGGCTGCTCCTTACCGATCCGAAGCGTCGCGTTGCCATAGGCCTGCAACGCGGTGGGGCCGATCCCGGTGCGCTGCGAGATGTCGGCAATCCACGCGTCCGCGATCCGCGCGCCGCCGCCAGTCCGCGTTGCGCCGGGGCTGGAGGGTGCCTCCATCTCGGCCTGCGGGACGGTCGGCGCCACGGTCGGGGCCACGGTGGACCCCGGCTCGAGCAGCGCGGACGATGAGCTCTGGGTGAACGCGGCGGCGGTCGCGATGCCCACCGCCGCCATAACGCACAGCGCGACGGCGATCAGGATGATCTCCGGAACGCCGAGGCCTCGCCGCTGTTCAGCCAAAGCATCCGTTCGGGAGGTAGGAGATCATGGGTTCATTGTTCCACGGGGCCGAACACCCGCGAGAAGATCAGCCGAAGCGACCGTTGACGTAGTCCGCGGTGCGGGGATCCTGCGGATGTCCGAACATCGCGCCGGTGTCGCCGTGCTCGACGATCACACCGGGTGTGCCCTGAGCTGCCAGGAAGAATGCGCACTGCGACGAGACCCGCGCGGCCTGCTGCATGTTGTGCGTCACGATCACGATCGTGACCTCCCGGGCTAGCTCAAGCATCGTCTCCTCGATGACCCGCGTCGAAGTCGGGTCGAGCGCCGAGCACGGCTCGTCCATCAGCAGGACGCGCGGCTTAATCGCGAGCGAACGGGCGATGCACAGTCGCTGCTGCTGGCCGCCCGAGAGTCCGCCGCCAGGCGCGTCCAGCCGGTCTTTGACCTCGTTCCAGAGGCCCCCCTTGACGAGACAGGATTCGACCAGGTCATCGCGAGCGCTGCGCTCGATCCGGGTACCGGTCAGCTTGAGCCCAGCCAAGACGTTCTCGCGGATCGACATCGCTGGAAACGGATTCGGCTTCTGGAAGACCATGCCGATCGACCTACGCGCATCCGTCAGCTTGCGGGACGCATCGTAGATGTCCTGGCCATCCAGCTCGACGCTCCCGGCCAGCGACGCCGACGGGATCAGCTCGTGCATGCGGTTGAGGATGCGCAGAAATGTCGATTTGCCGCATCCCGACGGGCCGATGAGGGCCGTCACCTTGCCTGCAGGCATCGTCAGCGACACCCGGTCGAGCACCTGGTGCGTTCCGAACCACGCCGAGATGTCATCAGCCCGGATCTCGGCCAGGCTTGCGACAGCTGCGGTGGCGGGGATGATCTGGGTGTCCCCGAAGTCGACGGCGGCTTCGTCGATGGTCACGGTCATGATGTGCCTCTCTGTGGTGGTCCGAGGTGCTGCGGTGGAGCCGCGCACAGCCGGCCCCACGCCCAAAGGACGTGGAGCCGGCTGCTGAGTGCGGAGAAAACATGGACTACTTGGTGACCTTGAGCTTCACGGTCTTAGTCTTGGAGGCGTTGTAGCTGCTGCCGCCGGCGAATGTGGCCTTGATCTTGTAGGAGCCCTTCTTGAGCTTCTTCAGCGTGATCGTGGCCTTGCCGTTCTTCACGGTTCCGGTGCCGACTGTCTTGGAGCCGGCCTTCAGGGTCACCTTGCCGTTGGCCTTGAGGGCCGAGCCGGAGAGCTTGACCGTGACGGTCGCCTTGGCTTTCTTGCCGGCCTTGACGCTCTTCTTGCTGAGCTTCAGCGTCGTAGCTGTCTTGGCCTTTGCGACCGACAGCGACGAACCGACGACGGACGAGGACGTCGCGGCGTCACCGTTGTAGGTGACCGAGACTCCGTAGGAGCCGGCACCCAGCGTCGCCGGGACACCGATCGATGCCGAGCCGTTGGACAACGCGACCGTCGACACGGTGCCGGCCGCATTAACCGTCACGGAGCCCGATGCCGCCGCGCCGTCCGCGGTCACACGAACAGGGATGCTGGCGGCCTGACCGAATGTCTTGGCGACCGCAGTCACCGAGATGGCAGATGTCTTCAGCACTGTGACAGTCGCGGACCCCGACTTCGACGCTGTGAAGGCCACGGCACTCGTCGGGTTGAACGTGGCCGTGTAGGTGTGCGCACCCAGCGCGACGCCCGAGAGCATCACGGTGGCTGTGCCGCCGATGACCTGGCCCGCGCCAACCTTGGTGTCTCCCTCGAGGAAGACGACCTTGCCGTTAGGCAGCGTGTCGGTCGCGTTAACCGCGGCGGTGAGCTTGACCGACTTGCCGTTCTGCGCGGCCCCCGCCAGACCCGTCGTCGTCGCCTTCGCTACCGAGCTACTGGTCGTGAAGTTGGTGACATCGGTCTGCCCGAACGTCCCGCAGGCGCCTCCGGCAGCGCCCGTCGTGGCCAGCTGGTCGAAGCCGGCCGCCTCGATGAGTGGCTTGGCGGCGGGGCTGCAGACGAAGCCCGTCGGACCGAACGCAGTCTGGATTAGGGCCGACTTCGACCCGCTCAGATCTGAAAGCCGCACGACGTTGTAAAGGGCTCGCTGAGCGCTGAACCCGCCGATCGTCTTGACGGATGTCGTGGTCTTGGCGCGACCCGTCGAGAACGGGGCGATCGCATTCGGATCGTTCTTGATGTCGACGTCGCTGTGCTCCTGCGTGCTCTTGACAGCATCGCCGAGAACGACCGAGACGGTGCCGTTCCTGGCCTTGAGCTGTGCCTCGAAGAATGAGCGCGTGCCTGATCCAGCCTGCGGGATGAAGGGCTTGATCGTCGCGGTCGGCGCGGGGCCGTTGTAGCCCGAGACCTGGCTCCACTTCGTGATGGTTCCGTCGTAGATCTTCACGAGATCGGCGTCCGAGATGGTGGCGGGCGCGTTGGTCGCACCCGCCGAGACGGCCAGCTTGAGCCCGTCCACAGCGAACGCCGACTGCTGCAGGCCGTCGGAGATCTCGGCCGTGCTGAGCCCCGAGGACGAGCGAGCGAAGTCGACATCGGGGTTGTTGGTGGCGGTGCGCAACAACGTCTTGCCCGCGCCCGAACCGTTCGGCCGCGTGATGGCCGCCGAGCCCGACTTGAGCACGACCGTCGCTGGGTCGGTGCCCGCCGCGAAGGAGGCAATGCGACCCGTGGTCTTGTCCCCGTTGAATCCCTCGATGCCGTCGTGGCCTTTGCTCAGGTAGTCCAGAGCGATCTCGCTGGTGTCGGAGCCAGCACCGGACAGATCGCCGGTGCCTGGAACGAAGCTGGGGTCGTAGATCGTGGGCACTGCGTAGGCCGAGGTCATGAGACCTGCGGTCAGGCCGGTGGTGGCGACGACGGCGCCTGCCACGGCCAGAGAGACGCGCTGACGAATCATTCCGGTGTGTCCTTCTCTTGAACGTCTTGGGCAGCAGGGGTGCTGTCCCACGAGCACGCTAGGGGGCCGTCCCGGTGCTCCGTGGCCTTTGAGATGAACGGCAGATGTCCATTGCGGGGCCAGTTGGATTCTTGAAATCACAACAGATTCGGTAACAGATATGACGCCAGGTCGACGCTCAGCCAGGCCAGTGCGAGGACGACCGGCGCACCGATCAGCCAGGTGCGCACGAGGCCGAACCGGCGCCGCGCGACGATGACTCCGACCGTCGCCGCGCCCAGTGCCCCAAGGCTCAGCGCGAGCGCCGCCATGACACTGTTGTCACCGGCCATCGCCACCTCGGAGGGGCCTATCGCGTTGAGCCGTCCCGGCGGCGCCGCGAATGCCTCACCCGTCAGGGTGGCGTCGACGTACACGACATCGCCAGGCGTCAGAGCAGACATCCGGCCCGATCCTTCGGCCGTCACGAACGTGATGCGCGAGCCCGTGGCAGCGGGAGCCTGCGGCATCGGATCACCCGCGCGGCGCGCGCCGCCGAGCGTGTACGTAGCAGCGCCCTGCCCCGTGACGACGGTCATCTTCGTGCCCGCGCCGGCCTCCAGGACGGATGCCAGCGGACGACCGAAGGTGCTGGACCGCCCATAGACGATCGAGACACCCACCTGGCCGGGTAGCACCGTGTCGCGGCGGTGCCCCGGCCCAGCCAGAAGCGTCCCGGATGAGGTCCCCTCCCCCACAACCTGCTCCCAGCCGAGTGCCGGGATGCTCATGACAGCGACCGGCGCACCGGGCGAGATGATGCCGCCCGTCGGAGCCGTGCCTGCTGCAAGCTGCTCTCGGAAGTCCATGTAGAGACGGTCCTGCGCGCGAGCTTGCTCGAGCCCACCGAGCAGCATGAGCTGCGCGAGGAACCACGCGACCACGATCGCGAACACGGTCAGGGAGGTGCTGACCACCGCGGCGGTCTCGGAGATTGAACTAGCCGGCGCAGCCGGGGCCTTCACGAGCGGCCACATCTGCGCCGGGCGTGGCAGTCGGCGTCGACCGTTGAGGATCGCGGTCATCGACGGGTCCGCCATTTCGCGACCAACCGGGTACCTGGGCCGCCGAGACCGGCGGCCAGCAACAGCGCGACCAGCACAGGCAGCAGCCCCTGAGCACGACCTGACGTCTGCGCGGAGGTGGCGACCGTCTCGACCGTCGCGGGAGCTGCCTCGACAACGGCTTGCTCGACGGGCACATCCGCTGCAGGGGCCTCGACGGCAGGAGGCACCGGCGCCGCGGGAGCAGCTGCCGGAGGAGCCTTGGTCGGCTTGACGGCCGGTGGCTTCTCGGCCTCCTGCGCCGCCACGAGTGTGGCCATCTGTTGCGCCTGGGCGTAGAGGGCCGCCGTCGCACCTGTCTTGGTGATCGGCACATATCCGGCGGGGAGCTTCCCATTGCCCGATCCCGGCACCTGGCCCTCTGTCGTGGCGATGCGGATGAACGACGCGACCTGGGCGGCGTCCTTCTTATCGAGGCCCGCCAGCTTCGCGACGGTGTAGACGATCATCGTGCCGGGATACGCCGTCGGCGTCTTGCGCAACGTCGCCTGCGAGAGCGCGAAGGCCGACTGCACATTCTTCGGCTTGGCAAGCTTGACGGCCGTGGAGATGCTGGCGGTTGAGGGTGCCACGAACTGCTGCGCATCGGCCGATCCAGTCTGCAGTGCGGCCGTATGCAGCCCGTACCGCTGCGCATCGCCCAGGCTCACGATGCCCAGCATGAACCGGGTGCCGATGCCCTGGCGATCGATGCGACCCACCTTGAACGGATCGCTCGACGTTGCCCGCTCACACTTGGTCTGCACATTCGGCCAGCCGTCCAGCACGGCCTGCGCGATCTTGCTGATGCTATTGATCGGAGCGGCGATCTGCCCCAGGTAGGGGGCAGAGTTCTGCTGCTGGCACTCCTGCTCGGACGTCGGCACGAACGTGTCGAGCAACGGGATCGAGCTCACGGGAAGCTTGAGCTTCTTGTAGGTCGGATTGACGACCATCCCCCAGGGGTCGGCGCGGCCCGCCATGAACGCCTTGGCCTCGGCATCATCCGCCAGGTACTCCGTCAGGCTCGTGATGACGTCCGACGACTCCGACAGCGACAGGATCGTGGCGGCGGCCTCACGGGCGATCGAGTCGAGCCCCGGATTGAGGGCTTGGAACTCCGGATCCTGATTGAGCGACAGTGGGTTGTTCTCCATGCCGGGATGCTGCCGCCCGCGGGTCGAGCCCGCGTACGACTGGCTCAGGAGCTTCGCGATCAGCCGGGGCGTGAGCTTGAGCGTGCCGCGTTCACCCAAGTTGTCGGGCTCGTCGATGATGTACGCGATCGCGAAGCCCGTGACTGCCGTCGGTGCGTAGCCGATCCGTCCGGTCGTCTCGGCCTCGCGGTTGCCCGA
>JBBSSC010000053.1:0-9865 GCA_038242465.1 Propionibacteriales bacterium
TCGACCGAGTCGAGGATCGCGTTGCGGTCGGCCTTGAGCCCCGTGACGAACTGCTGCAGGGTGTCGATCGTGTCGGTCAGTTCCTGATCGCGGCTGCCCACTGTGTCGAGTACCGTGCTGAGATTCGTGATGACATCGCCGATCAGCTCATCGCGACCCGCGAGGGTGCTGGTCAAAGACGAGGTGCGGGCCAGTAGATTCTGAACGTTGCCGCTCTCACCCTGCAACGTCTGCACAATCTCGTACGCGAACTTGTTGGTATCTGTTGGCGACAGCGCCTGGAAGACGGGCTTGAAGCCGTTCAGCAACACATTCAGATCGAGAGCCTCCTGCGTCCGGTCCTGCGGGATCGTACTGTCCGGCGCGAGCACCGACTTGGCACCATCGGCCCCCTGAGTCAAAGCGATGTACCGCTGGCCCACCAGATTGCGGAACTTGATCGTCGCGAGCGTGTTGGCCGTCAGCGGAACGTCCGAGTCGACGCCGAAGGTCACACGTGCCTTGTCGCGATCGACGATCTCGACCTTGCTGACCGCGCCGACCGCGACGCCTGCGATGCGGATGTCATCACCCTTCGCAACGCCCGTGACATCTGTGAAGATCGCCTTGTACTGGTGCCTGTCGCCGAAGGAGCCATTGCTCAAAGTGATGGCCAGGATCAGCGTGGCGATGCCCGTGAAAGCGAAGAAGAAGGCCAGCTTGAGCGCCGCAGACATGGACTCGCGGTCGATCTGCTTCATCGTGTGCTCACCGCCGCTCCGCGCATCACGGGGCTGATGAGCAGCGAACCGATGTCGGGGACGTCCTCGGGCGCGAGGCCTAGCGCCCCGCCCAGGAACACGTTGAGCTCGGCGCGCTCACTGCTCGAGTCGATGCCCGTCGCGCTGGGCTGGACCAGGCTCTCCAGATCCAGGCTGGATGCCGCGGTCCGGTTCTTGGCGAAGTCGCCGCCCTCGCCGACCGTGCCGAACTTGCCGTGGGCCCGCTTGATGCCGATCAGCTTGTATACCTCGGCCGGAACCGTGAAAGGATTGGCCTGCGACGAGATCGCCTCCTGCTGCGCGCGGCCCTTGTTCATCTCATTGAGATCGAGGCACGACGGCGTTGCGGCGTTGCTTCCGTTGATGTCCTTGCCGTTGCGAGCTGCCGGCCCCGACGAAGCACGGTCGAAGTCCTTCTTAGACACGTTGACGTTCTCGTTCGCACTGTACGCATTTGTCTGCTCGATCAGCTCGACGTTGATGTGGAGCATCCCGTCGCGGAACGCGCTGTCGAGTCGCGGGATCAGGACAGACATTGACTTCAGGAAGCACGGGAATGTCGTGGAGTACTCGCCGATCGTCTCCAGGACGGGGCGGCCCTCCTTCGCGAGCCGGACGAGATTGTCGCCATTGGCCTTCGTGAACGTCGTCAGGCTGTCGGACAAGCGAGTGCCCTCCTCGAAGAATGCGGCGAGCTGGGACTTCTTGGCCACGATCGTGTTGCCCGTGACGACCGTGTTGCGCAGCAGCCGGCCGAGCTCGGGCATCGCATCGGCATAACCGTCGGAGACCGTGCCTAGCTTCTTGACGTCGGTGATGAGCTGGGGGATATCGGGGTTGATCTTGGTCAGATAGCTGTTGAGCGTCACAAGCGTCTCGCCGAGCTGCGCGCCGCGTCCCTCGAGCGCCGAGGCGACCGCATTCAGCGTGTACGACAGACTCGCGGGATCGACCGCTTCGAGCAGCGGGTACAGATCGTTGAGCACCGTCTCGACCTCGATCGGCACATCGGCCTTCGTGATCGTGTCGCCGGCCCTTAGCGATTCGTCACCGTCGCCGGGCGCCGACGGGATCAGCGCGACGTACTTCTCGCCGAACAGCGTCTTGGGCACGAGCTGAGCGCTGACATCGCGCGGTACGTTGCCGATGAGCTTGGGATTCATACCGAGCAGGAGCTCGACGCCGTCGCCGTCAGGGCGGACCTCACGCACCTCACCGACAATCATGCCGCGCAGCTTGACGTCGGCATTTTGCGGCAGGTTGACGCCCGCAGTGTCGGTCTTCAGGGTCACCTCGTCGTAGTCGACGAAGGCCTTAGTGAAGAACGCGTACGTGATCCACAAGAAGAACAGGACCATTGCGAGGAAGATCGCCCCGAGGGCCTTGAGAGAGCCGGAGCGTTCGAGTAGCGGGATTCGCGCCATAGTTCAGCCCGCCAATCTCACGGTGACGTTGGTGCCCCAGATGGCCATCGAGGCGAGCAAGTCGACGACGTTGATCGCGACGATCGACGTCCGGACCGCCAAGCCCACCGCGACTCCCACCCCGGCCGGTCCACCACTCGCGTAGTAGCCGGAGTAGCAGTGGATCAAGATCACGACGACCGCGAAGATCAGCACCTTCGCGAATGACCACAAGACGTCGCCGGGCGGCAGGAAGGTCTGGAAGTAATGGTCGTACGTACCGGCGCTTTGGCCGTTGATCTTGGTCACGGTGAGTCTCGTGGCGAAGTACGACGACAGCAGGCCGACTACGTACAGCGGGACGACCGCGATGAGGCCGGCGATCACGCGTGTCGTGACCAGGAACGGAAGCGACGGGATCGCCATCGTCTCCAGGGCGTCGACCTCCTCGCTGATGCGCATCGCTCCGAGCTGGGCTGTGAAGCCGCAGCCGACCGTCGCGGCCAAGGCGATGCCAGCCACGATGGGCGCGATCTCTCGGGTGTTGAAATAGGCGGACACGAAGCCCGTGAGCGCGGACGTCCCGAGCTGGTCGAGGGCCGCGAAGCCCTGGATGCCGACCTCGGTGCCGGTAAAGAAGCACATTGCGGTGATGACGCCGACGGTGCCGCCGATAACGGCCAACGAACCGGAACCGAGCGCAACTTCTGCGAGCAGCCGGACGATCTCCTTGCTGTAATTCTTGATCGTCCGCGGGACCGACATGACGACGCGGATATAGAACAGCATCTGTCGACCCATGCCGTCGAGCAGCGCGGCGGGCCTTTCGTAGAACGAGGCGATCCTGAAGTCGGCCACTGTCACATCCCCTTGGCCGGGACGAGCTGGATGTAGACCGCCGAGATGAAGAAGTTGACGATGAACAGCAGCGTGAACGTGATGACAACGGCCTCGTTGACCGCATCGCCCACGCCCTTGGGCCCACCCTTGGCGTTCATACCTTTGTAGGACGCGACGATCGCGGCGATGAAGCCGAAGATCAGTGCCTTGACCATGCCCTGATACATGTCGGGCAGCTGGGCCAGCGCCGTGAACGAGGCCAGATAGGCGCCCGGCGTGCCATCTTGCAGCACGACGTTGAACACATAGCCGCCGATCACACCGACGACCGTGACGATGCCGTTGAGGAACACCGCCACGAGCATGCACGCGAGCACGCGCGGCACGACGAGACGCTGAATAGGATCGATGCCGAGCACCATCATGGCGTCGAGCTCTTCGCGGATCTTCCGCGCGCCGAAGTCAGCCGCGATCGCTGAGCCCGCAGCGCCGGCGATCAGCAGCGCACAGGCGATAGGGCCAGCCTCGCGCACGACAGCCAAGACGGCCGCCGAACCTGTGAACGACTGGGCACCGAACTGCTTGATCAGCCCACCCACCTGCAGTGCGATGACCGCACCGAACGGGATCGCGACAAAAGCCGTGGGAACGATCGTGACCTTGACGATGAACCACGCCTGGATCAGGAACTCTTTGAGCTGGAACGGCCTGCGGAACAGCGCGACGAGCACATCGAGCGCGAAGGCAAAGAGATTGCCGGCAACCCTCGCCGGTCCGGCAATCGCGGCGGTACTCACGCTGCGCCCCTCACGCAGCACCGCCGGCGGGAACATCTGCGGGAGCCTGATCGGCCGAACGGGCGAACGATCCCGGAGGCGGGGTCACACCGTTCTCGCGGCACCACGATCCGGGCTCGCGCTGGCCGCGACGCGGACGTCCGTCGGACGTCTCAAGCTGAAGGGGCACGGGTGGTAGGGGCGGCATCGCGATACCGGCCTCGGAGGCGAGCTCGTCGGCGTCCTTCTCCTCACTCATACCGATGGGGCCGACGGTCTGTGCATTCAGGAACTGGGCGACAACCGGCTCATCGCTAGTCAGGAGCATCTCGCGCGGACCAAACATCGCCAGGTGCTTGTGATACAGCAGGCCGATGTTGTCGGGGACCTTGCGCGCCGTGTTGATATCGTGGGTCACGATCAGGAATGTCGCGTCGATCTGAGCGTTGAGGTCGATGAAGAGCTGGTTGATATAGCTGGTGCGTACGGGGTCGAGGCCCGAGTCGGGCTCGTCGATCAACAGGATCTCCGGGTCGAGCACCAGTGCGCGGGCGAGTCCTGCGCGCTTGCGCATGCCGCCGGAGATCTCGCCGGGGAGCTTGCGTTCGGCACCGACTAGACCCGTCAGCTCCATCTTGTCCATCACGATGGTGCGGATCTCGGACTCGGACTTGCGGGTGTGCTCGCGCAGCGGGAAGGCGACGTTGTCGTACAGATCCATCGAGCCGAACATCGCACCATCCTGGAACAGCACGCCGAACAGCTTGCGGATCTCGTAGAGCTCTTTTTCCTTGCAGTTGGCGATGTCGATGCCTTCGATGAAGACATGGCCCTTATTGGGCTTGAGCAGGCCGATCAGCGTCTTCAGAAAGACCGACTTGCCGGTGCCCGAAGGACCGAGCATCACAGAGATCTCGCCGGCCGGAAGGGTCAGCGTGACGTCACTCCAGATCGTCTGCGATCCGAACTTTTTCGTCAGACCTTCGACGACTACTTCAACTCCCATGGCAGTCCCTCCCTGCACCCTGCGACATCCGGCCGCGACAGCCGACGCCGAGTCCGAATCGCAGATGTCTGTGATTGCGGACACAACACTCAACGAGAAGCCGAAACCTAAGTTACGACGATTCGGCGAGTTTGTGACTGCTGGGTAACAAATACGCCGTGCGTAACGTACCTCACGTAACTCGGGGTCACACTTCGACCTGAGTCAGAGACAGACTAGGGCCGAGAACGCGTCAGGGTATGCCGAAAGGGCGCCTCTTCCGAAGAAGAGACGCCCTTTCAGTAAGAACTAGAGATGCATCACTTGACGGTGACGCTGGCTCCGGCAGCCTCGAGGGCGTCCTTTGCCTTCTCTGCAGCGTCCTTGGTGGCCTTCTCGAGGACAGGCTTCGGGGCGCCCTCGACGAGGTCCTTAGCCTCCTTGAGTCCGAGACCAGTGATGGTACGAACTTCCTTGATGACCTGGATCTTCTTCTCGCCGGCACCTTCGAGGATGACGTCGAACTCGTCCTGCTCTGCGGCAGCTTCGCCACCAGCGCCACCGGCGGCCGGGGCGGCAGCAACGGCAACAGGAGCAGCCGCGGTCACGTCGAACGTGTCCTCGAACTCCTTGACGAACTCGGAGAGCTCGATGAGGGTCATTTCCTTGAATGCGTCCAGCAGATCGCTAGTGCTGAGCTTCGCCATGAGGCGTCCTTCCGTAGTGAGACCCCGAGGGGGTCCCGATTGATAATCGGGGCTTTCAGCCCTCGGTGCCCGCATCGGCGGCGGCAGGATCCTGCGCCGTCTCAGCGGATTCGGTCTCGGCGGGTGCCTCGACCGGAGTTTCTTCAGCCACAGGCGCGGGGCCTGCTGCCAGGATCGACGGATCGCTCTCTGCCTTCGCCTGCAGGGCACCCAGAACACGGGCGGCCTGCGACAGCGGGGCGGCGAACAGCGAAGCGGCGTTCGACAGGCTGGCCTTCATGCCGCCTGCGAGCTTGGCGAGGAGGACCTCACGCGACTCGAGGTCGGCCAGCTTGTTGATCTCATCAGCGGTGAGGATCTTCCCGTCGAGGAAGCCTCCCTTGATGGTGAGGGGTGTGTTGGCCTTCGCGAAGTCGCGCAGACTCTTTGCTGCCAGCACCGGATCACCCTTGATGAAGGCGATCGCGGTAGGACCGGTGAGAAGATCGAAGTCGATCTCAACGCCAGCATCCTTCGCGGCAATCTTGGTCAGCGTGTTCTTGGCGACGGCATAGCTCACGTCTTCACCGAGCGAGCGACGCAATTCCTGCATCTGCTTCACGGTGAGACCGCGGTACTCGGTGAGGACAGCGCCGCTTGACTCGCGGAAGCTGTCCGCGAGATCCGCAACTGCGGCTGTCTTTTCCGCGTTTGCCATGGGTCTCCTTCCCAATGCCTGATGACACGTGGTCGTGCGAAGACTGCGAGCCCATGCGTCAACACGGTCCCGACACGAAAAAAACGTCCCAGGCGCAAGGCCATGGGACGCAATAGTTCTGCATCTGACATGAGATCCTGCGCGGGCCGCCCTCTCGGGCGCTTGTGGGCGACTCGCGAGAGTCACCAGCCAGCGGTCTTCGGCATGTTCAGGATAGGGCACACAGCCGGGGCGACCAAATCGCCATCTCGGACGCCCCGTGCCCGGTCGCGTTCGCGCTTGCCCTAGCCGCGGAGCTTGTCCAGCGCGGTGGCCGAGATCTGGCTGGAACGCGGCGCCTTGATGTTGACCGGCTCCCCCCACGCGGAATAGTCGATCTGGACCTTCGCACCGCCGACCCCCGTCACCATCCGGCGCAACAAGTTGTCGGGCCCAACGAACAAGGTCTGAGTCATCGTCTTCGGCGTACCCTCCGGCGCATCGGCCATGCCCGCCAGCTTGGCAGTTACCAGGACCAGCTCGTAGGACTGAGTCATGACACCGTCGATCTTCTCGGGCGCACCTTTGTCCCCGAACGACTTCACGGATCGCTTGACCTGGACGAGCTGCTGGGACGGATCTAACTGCTTGGTAAGCGGCGTGAACTGCATTGCCACCGAATCGTTGTCGGCCGCGGCCAGATCGACCTTCCCGTACTTACCGCCAGTGATCTTGCCCAAATTAACGTAGAGTGCCCCATCAAGCACGGTCATTGCGAGCGAATACTCTTTGTTGCCAGCCATTTCGACCGCGACCGACATCGCCGTATCGTCAGCCTTTTCACCGAACACCAGGTCGCCGACCGCGCTGATCTCCTCCGCGCCCGACCCTATGTCCATCACGACATGAGCACTGCCGGCCTTTGCTTGCGCATCCGTGATCGCTGTGAAGATCGCGAGCTGCTCGGCTGAAGGGGCGGCAGCTGCCTGCTCCTTCTCCGAGGGCGTCGCGCTCGGAGTCGAGGACTTGTCGGACTCGGTCTTCTTGTCGTCGCTACTACAGGCAGACATGCCCAGTGCGAGGACGGCGATTGAGCTGGCGGCGACTAGCCTCTGTAAACGCGAGTTCATCCTGCGATAATAGGCAGAGCCGGGGGTCACCTGTGCCGCGCGACCTCCCGGACAAACAGAACGGCCCGCTATCTACGCCGAGCGTAGGTAACGGGCCGTGCTGATGGGATGGACCTGGATCAGGCCTCGTCCGCCGTGTAGTTCTTGGTGCGGTTCGGATCGACCGGAACGCCGGGACCGTTGGTCGTGGAGACCGTGATCTTCTTGACGTAACGACCCTTCGAGCTGGCCGGCTTGATACGCAGGATCTCGTCGAGCGCAGCGCCGTAGTTCTCGGCGAGCTGCTCGGCCGAGAACGAGGCCTTGCCGATCACGAAGTGCAAGTTGGCGTGACGATCGACGCGGAACTCGATCTTGCCGCCCTTGATGTCAGCCACTGCCTTGGCGACGTCGGGGGTGACGGTGCCGGTCTTGGGGTTGGGCATCAGGTTGCGGGGACCGAGGACGCGGCCGAGGCGACCGACCTTGCCCATCATGTCGGGCGTAGCGACGACGGCGTCGAAGTCGAGCCAGCCCTCGCTGACCTTCTCGACCATGTCGTCCGAGCCGACGAAGTCAGCTCCGGCCTCACGAGCCGCATCGGCGTTGGCGCCGGTGGCGAAGACCAGGACCCGTGCGGTCTTGCCCGTGCCATGAGGAAGGTTGACCGTGCCGCGCACCATCTGATCGGCCTTGCGGGGGTCGACACCCAGACGCATCGACACGTCCACCGTCGAGTCGTACTTCTTGCTACCCGACTCCTTGGCCAGCGTCGTGGCCTGTATCGGGGTGTAGAGGTTGTCCTTGTCGATCTTCTCGGCGACCTCGCGGTACGCCTTGCTGTGCTGTGCCATCTCTGGTGTTCCTTCTGTCGTGTGAACCAGTCGTGGTCTGAACGGGCCCAGCCGGCCCTGCCACTAGTGGTGCTAAGTGTGTGACTGAATCAGTCGGTCGTGACGCCCATCGAGCGCGCAGTGCCCTCGACGATCTTCATGGCCGCGTCGATGTCCGTCGCGTTCAGGTCGGGCAGCTTGGTCGTGGCGATCTCGCGGATCTGATCCTTCGAGATCTTGCCGACCTTGTCCGTGTGAGGGACAGCCGAACCCTTCTGCAGACCAGCAGCCTTCTTGATCAGCTCAGCCGCGGGCGGCGTCTTGGTGACGAAGGTGAAGGTGCGGTCTTCGTAGATCGTGATCTCGACCGGAACGACATTGCCACGCATGGCTTCTGTGGCCGCGTTGTAGGCCTTGCAGAATTCCATGATGTTGACGCCGTGGGGGCCGAGCGCGGTACCGACTGGCGGTGCCGGGTTGGCCATCCCGGCCTGCAGCTGCACCTTGACGATGGCTGCGACTTTCTTCTTGGGAGGCATTTCTCGGGTCCTTTTGATGATTGTTGCTGGTGATGCGGGGCTTCGACAGAATGTCAGCCACCGCGTGCGGTGTGGCTCAGACCTTCTGGATCTGGGTGAAGCTGAGCTCGACCGGCGTTTCGCGACCGAAGATCTCCACGAGGGCCTTGACCCTCTGTGCATCGATGTTGATCTCGGTGATGGTCGCGTGCAGCGTGGCGAAGGGGCCATCGACGACCATGACGGAGTCTCCGACCTCGAAGTCGGAGAACTCGACCTTGGCGGCCTTCTTCTGCTGCTGATCGGGGGCGTCGGCCGCGGTTGCGACTTCGGCCTCCACTGCCGGGGCGAGCATGCTCTCGACCTCGGCAAGACTGAGGGGGACGGGCTGGTGGGAGTTACCCACGAAGCCCGTGACCGACGGTGTGTGACGGACGACGCCCCACGACTCGTCGGTGAGGTCCATGCGGACCAGGACGTAACCGGGCAGCACGGTGCGCTTGACGAGCTTGCGCTGACCGTTCTTGATCTCGGCGACCTCTTCGGTAGGCACGACGACCTCGAAGATGTAGTCCTCGGCATTCAGCGAGGTGACGCGGTTCTCGAGGTTCGACTTCACCCGCTTCTCCATGCCGGAGTAGGTGTGAACGACGTACCAGTCACCGATCTGGTTGCGCAGACGATCCTTGAACTCCTGGAGTATGTCTACGACGGCCTCTTCGGCGTCCTCGTCGGTCGAGTCATCGACGTCGCTGGCCTCGTCGGCAGCTTCGTCGTCGCCGGTGACGTCGACCTCGTCGGTCGTTGCCTCGTCGGCGTCGACGGGCGCATCGACATCAGCCGCCGGAACATCGGACGACTCGTCCGTGTCCACGTCGACATTCTCTTCGTAACCTTGAGTCACTGTGATCCTTTTGCCTTGCAAAATGTGGGGCGGGTGCTACGCGAAGATCTTGAATGAAGCCACGCCGAAGCCGTAATCCAGCCCGGCGACGATGGCCATCATGACAAGCACGAAGACGAGAACAACCCAGAAGTAGTTGATGACCTGGGGGCGAGTCGGCCAAACCACCTTGCGGAGCTCGGCGATCACCTGGCGATAGAAGGTGATCGGCGACGTGCGCTTACCGGACGTGCCGGCCAGTTCGTGACGGTCGCTCACGGTGCTCCTTCGTACTTCTCGTCGTGGTCGCTGTGTTGTCGTGTGTCGCAGGGCACGAGGGACTTGAACCCCCAACCTTCGGTTTTGGAGACCGA
>JBBSSC010000054.1:0-9788 GCA_038242465.1 Propionibacteriales bacterium
CGTCGTCCACGCAGCCGCCGGCGCAGCCTGCGCTTGAATACCCCGCTCCCGACGGCGTGACGTTGCGGACATTTGTCCCGCACCAAGACGAGCAGGCATGGCTGGCAGCCAATGCCGCCGCTTTCGCCCACCACCCCGAGCAGGGGGCGTTGACGCTCGCGGATCTGCAGGCCCGCATCGCCGAGCCGTGGTTTGACCCTGCAGGGTTCTTCCTTGCAGTGAACAGCTCTGATGAAATTTTGGGCTTCCATTGGACGAAGGTCCATGCCGCGCGCCCCGGCCAGGCGGCCATGGGCGAGGTGTATGTGGTGGGAGTTGCTCCCGCGGCGCAGGGTTTGGGGCTGGGGCGGACATTGACGCGGCAAGGCATCGACCACCTGCAAAACGCCGGCCTGCGTGCCATTATGCTTTACGTTGACGCAGACAACGACGCGGCAGTTTCGCTGTATCGCCAACTGGGCTTTACCAAGTGGGATTCGGATGTCATGTACGGGCCAATGTCTGCCTAGGCGTTGGCTTTTACGACCACCATCGGCCACGCTTGCACGTTAGATTCAAGGCAGCACCAACTCTGAGGACCAGTGGATGAAACGCGAATACAAGGGGAGCCTGAACATGGCAGCAGCCAACGGCCGGGAACGTTTTATTTCCGGGGAGGTGCCTTCTTCACGGGCCACCCAAGACAGGATTGAGATCCCCGAGTTTGAACCCACGCTCATTCCTGCCGGCGACATCAGCCCTGATAGGTTCCTTGACCGCGAATTGAGCTGGCTGGCTTTCAACGCCCGGGTCTTGGAACTGGCGGAAGACCCCGACCTGCAATTGCTTGAGCGGGTAAATTTCCTGTCCATCTTTGCCTCCAACCTGGACGAGTTCTTCATGGTGCGCGTGGCCGGATTGAAACGCCGCATTGCCACCGGCCTGGCCGTGCCTTCACCGGCCGGCTTGAGCCCGTTGGAAGTGCTGGAGCAAATCAGCGAAGCCGCCCATGAGCTCCAAGCACGGCATTCTCACGTTTTTGCCAACCAGATCCGGCCCGCCTTGGCCTACGAACATATCCACTTGGTGCATTGGGATGAGCTGGATGACCCGTCCAAGGTCCAGATGGCCACGATGTTCGCTGAGAAGATCTTCCCCATCCTCACCCCGCTGGCCGTCGATCCGGCACACCCCGTCCCCTATATGTCCGGCCTGTCCTTGAACTTGGCCGTCGTGGTCCGCAACCCCGTCAGCGACAAGGAACTGTTTGCCCGCGTCAAGGTCCCCGACCTGCTGCCGCGCTTGATTGCCCTGGACGGGGCACGGGCGGGCACTGTGCCTGGCCGGGTGGCACGCTTCATCCCGCTTGAAGAAGTCATCGCCCAGGTCCTCGACCAGCTGTTCCCCGGGATGGACATTGTGGAGCACCACACCTTCCGGGTGACCCGCAACGAGGACCTGGAGGTCGAAGAAGACGACGCCGAGAACCTCCTGCAAGCACTGGAGAAGGAACTGCTGCGTCGCAAGTTCGGCCCGCCCGTGCGCCTTGAGGTCGAGGAGCAGATGGATCCCGACGTGCTCGAGCTCCTGGTTTCCGAGCTCGGCGTCCGGCCCGCCGAAGTCATCCGTCTGCGCGGCCCGCTCGATCTACGCAGCCTCAACGAGATCGCCGATCTCGACCGTCCCGAGCTGCGCTACGAACCCTTCATCCCCGGCACGCACCAGCACCTCGCCGAGGTCGAGACCTCGAAAGCCGCCGATCTGTTCAGCGCGTTGCGTAAGCGCGATGTGCTGGTGCACCATCCATACGACTCGTTCGCGACGAGTGTTCAGCGCTTCATCGAGCAGGCGGCCGCCGATCCACACGTCCTCGCGATCAAGCAAACCCTGTACCGGACGTCCGGCGACTCCCCCATCATCGATTCGCTGGTCGATGCCGCGCGCGCCGGCAAGCAGGTCCTGGTGCTGGTCGAGATCAAAGCCCGCTTCGACGAGCAGGCCAATATCCGCTGGGCCCGCAAGCTCGAGCGCGCCGGATGCCATGTGGTCTACGGGCTCGTCGGGCTCAAGACGCACTGCAAGCTGGCGCTCGTCGTGCGCGACGAGGGCGATGGCCTGCGCCGCTACGCCCACATCGGCACGGGCAACTACAACCCCAAGACGGCACGGCTCTACGAGGACTTCGGGCTCCTGACAGCCGATCCCGCGATCACCCACGACCTGACCGACCTGTTCAACAATCTGTCGGGATTCGCGCAGGACTTCTCGTACCAGCGCCTCATGGTGGCTCCCGCAGGCCTGCGCGACGGGATCGTCGAGCGCATCGACACCGAGATCGCGCATCATCGCGCCAAACGCCCTGCGGGCATCCGGATCAAGGTCAACTCGCTCGTCGACGAGACCATCATCGACAAGCTCTACGAGGCATCACGAGCGGGCGTGCCTGTCGACCTGGTGATCCGCGGTATCTGCACACTGCGACCCGGAGTGCCCGGGCTGAGCGACAACATCCGCGTCCACAGCATCCTCGGACGATTCCTCGAACACAGCCGCGTCTACTGGTTCGCAGGCGGCGGTGCGCCGGAGGCCTGGATCGGATCGGCCGATCTGATGCACCGCAACCTCGATCGGCGGGTCGAGGTGCTGGTTCGCGTGCCGTCGACCGAACACACGACGATGCTGGGTGATCTGCTCGCGCAATCGGTCGACCCCGAGACCGACTCGTGGCATCTAGGCCCCGACGGCCAGTGGACGCGCCACCGAGGCTCGTCCAATCTCCAGTCCGAGCTCATCACCAAGGCTCGGTTGCGCCGCCACCGCTAGGACTCCCCCGGGTCAGGGACAGCTGGCGAAGAGCAGCGGGCCTTCTCCGCTCATGTAGGCCGCGCGTTCTGGGTCCGTCGTGAAGCTCAGCGTGGCCACGCTGCCCACCGCAGTCGCGTCGTCGAGCGTGAGGGTGTCCCCGATCTGGCCCGAGCGGCCGATGAAGGGGCCCGACGCCAGCGCGGTGCGGATGCTCAGCTGGCTCGTGGCCTGCGCCGGAGAGCCGAAGGCAGCGGCGAACCTGAGCGCAGCCTTCTCGGACACTCCGGTGAGACCGCGGCCTGTGAACGTCGGTGTCGCGAGGGCTCCGGCGCGGGCGAGCGCGGCATCGGCCTGCGCACGGACCGCAGGACCGCCCTCGTCGAGCGAGGTCGCACGGCAGCCGAACGAGCCGGCCTGGATCACCGCGGTCGTCGATCCCTTCAGCACCGACGCGATATCGGCCACCGGACGCCGCGTGAGCATCGAGGCATCCCGGCCGCTGATCGTGGCCAGCACGACGGGCACGAAGGCCGCCTGATCGGCCGCCACGACGAGTCGCTCGCGCGGCACGAATCCGAGGTGGCCGAGGGTTGCGGCCAGCTCGGTCCCGACTCTGGTGCTGCCCGCCGCGCTCAGCGTCCACACGTCACCGTCGCGTGAGTAGCCCAGTTTGCGAAGACGCTTTTGGATCTCGTCGATCGAGATTGAACCGGACAGCCGTGCGACCATCGCGGCCCCCGAAGGCGACTGACCGTACGACTCCCACTCCAGATCGGCAGCCGACCAGCCATAGGTCGCGTGCATGAGCCCGATCGTGCCGCCCAGCACGGATCGCGTCGAGAGATCGCGGAGCGATGCGGCGCCCAGCGCGTCTCGGGCGGTCACAGTGGAGCCCGAGCCGACGCGCAGCTCGTGGCGGATCTGCGCCCAGTCCGTGAAGCCCGCGACGAGCGTCTGCGCCGGCAGTGCGTCCAGCGATGCAGTCAGCGGCGAACGGGTATCCGGCGCACGGCCGGATGCCCACGAGCCGAGCGCCACGGCTGCGGCGATCGCGACGACAGGGATAAGGATCGCGCGGACCAAGGGTCGAAGACGCGCCATGTCCACGCCTCCTTCGCCTGCTGGTCACTTTCTCAGGGGACAATACGCACCATGGCAAGTGAACGGATCACGACAGCCGCTGGCGGACTCATCTGGCGCAAGCGACCCGGCCCGAGCCGGACCGAACCACGCGTCGAGGTGCTCGTCGTGCACCGGCCTTCTTACGATGACTGGACGTTCCCTAAAGGCAAGACCGATCCCGGCGAGACGCTGCAGGCCACCGCGGTCCGCGAGATAGCCGAGGAGACCGGACTCCGCGTCCGGCTGGGCCACCCCCTGCAGGACATCGTCTACCCCATCAGCAGCGGCATCAAGCACGTCGCCTACTGGTGCGCGCGCGTCATCGGTGCCGATGACGCGAACCCTTTCGTGCCGAACAAAGAGGTCGACGAGATCCGCTGGGTCGGGATGCGCGAAGCCGCCGAGCTGCTGACCTATGCCCACGACGGCGAGCTGCTCGAGACGTTTCGCGAGCTGCGGGAGCGCCAGGCGCATCGCACGCGCACCCTGATCGTCCTGCGCCATGCCAAGGCTGTCCCCCGGTCCGACGAGCTGGACGATCTCGAACGTCCGTTGACGTCAGAGGGCGCGTCACGCGCCAAAGATCTCGTCCCGCAGCTCGCGGCGTACGGCATCCGGCGGGTCGTGAGTAGCCCCGCGATCCGTTGCGCCCAGACCGTCGAGCCCTCTGCACACTCGATCAGTACTTTTCTCGAAATCGACGACCGGCTCTCGGAGGACACCCGCGCGGCACAGGTGCAGCGCTCGCTGGACGCGTTACTCGACCGCAAGAAGCCTGTCGTGCTGTGCACCCACCGACCGACCTTGCCGTGGGTCTTCGACGCGATCGGGATCGACCTCGCCGAACTCTCTCCTGGTCAGGGGGTTGTCGTCCATCACCGCGCAGGGACGGTGCATGCCACCGAGAAACTGATCTGACAGCCAGCCTGGTGTGACAGTTAGGCCACCGTTCACCTTCTGTTCATTCTTGGTGGGATATCGATACACCTGGGCTGCCTAACGTCAATGGGGTAAGCATCCTAGATCCCAGAGAAGGTCCCCCCCGTGAACCGCAAAAACCTGCGCATCGCCGCTCCGGCGGCCATGCTTGCACTTGCTCTGAGCCTCAGCGCCTGCGGCGCAGGCAACGAAGACTCTGCCGGCGCATCGACGTCCGATGACACTGTCTCGGGCACTCTCAACGGTGCGGGAGCGAGCTCTCAGGAAGCGGCCGTTGCCGCTTGGAAGAAGCAGTTCCAGACCACCAACAACGGCGCGACCGTCAACTACGACCCCGTCGGTTCGGGCGGAGGCCGCGAGCAGTTCATCGCAGGCGGCGTCTCCTTCGCCGGCTCGGACGCCTACCTCGGCGATGACGAGCTCGCGAGCGCCAAGAAGCAGTGCGGCAGCGATATCGTCGAAGTTCCGGTGTACGTCAGCCCCATCGCCGTGATCTACAACCTCGACGGCGTCGACGACCTGTTCCTTTCGGCCAACACGATCGGCCAGATCTTCGAGGGCAAGATCACCAAGTGGAACGATGCGGCCATCGTCGCCGACAACCCGGACGCCGATCTTCCCGACACCAACATCACCGCAGTCCACCGTTCGGATGACTCGGGCACGACCAAGAACTTCACCGACTACCTCGACCAGGCGTCGGGCGGCGGTTGGACCCAGGGCGAGGTCGAGACCTGGCCACTCAAGGGCGGCGAGGCTGCCGAGGGCACCTCGGGCGTCGTCGCGGCCGTCACCGGCGGCAACGGCATGATCGGTTACGCCGATGAGAGCCAGGCCGGAGAGCTCGGCAAGGTCAACGTCTTGGTCGGCAAAGAGTTCGTCGCACCGACACCCGAGGCAGCCGCACAGGTGCTCGACACCGCAGCACCGGTCGAGGGCCGTGACGCCACCGACCTCGCGGTCGACGTCGATCGCAAGACCGAGGAGGCCGGGGTCTACCCGATCGTCCTGGTCTCGTACCAGATCGCCTGCCAGACGTACGAGGACGCGGCAACCGCCGATCTCGTCAAGTCATGGCTGACCTACGTGGCCGGCCCCGAGGGACAGGCCACCGCCGCTTCCAGCGCCGGCTCGGCTCCCCTCTCGGACGACTTCTCGTCCAAGGTCCTCGCTGCGATCGAGACGATCTCAGCAGCATGACCACCTGGTCCTCGAGCGAGTCGAAACGTCCTTTCGACACGCTCGAGGACCGGCCTCGTTCGTCCTTCTTCACAGCTGAAAGGCACCGCCTGTGACCAGCACGCTGGTTCCCCGTCGCAAGCGCAACTCCGTCGTGCGCCCCGGCGACCGCATCTTCGCGGGGCTCTCGACCGGCGCGGGCATCCTGATCCTGCTGGTGCTGGCGGGCGTCGCCGCATTCCTCACGATCGAGGGCATTCCCGGGATCCTGGCCAGCCCTGATGAGGTCAAGAGCGGCCAGAGCTTCGTCGCCTACGTGTGGCCCCTCGTCTACGGCACCTTGATCTCCGCGACGATAGCCCTGATCATCGCGGTGCCCGTCGCCGTCGGCGTCGCACTGTTCATCTCGCACTACTCACCCCGCAAGCTGGGCCAGATCCTCGGTTATCTGGTCGATCTGCTCGCCGCCGTGCCCAGCGTCGTCTACGGGCTGTGGGGCATCGGCTTCCTCGCACCCAAGATGGTTCCGGTCTACGAGTGGCTCGAGCGCAACCTCGGCTTCATCCCCTTCTTCGCAGGCCCTGCGTCGGCCACCGGCCGCACGATCATGACGGCCTGCATTGTTCTCGCGGTCATGATCCTGCCGATCATGACCGCGATCTGCCGCGAGATCTTCCTGCAGACGCCCCGCCTCCACGAGGAGGCCGCGCTCGCGCTCGGCGCGACGCGCTGGGAGATGGCCCGCATGGCGATCTTCCCGTACGCCCGCTCGGGCATCGTCTCGGCCGCGATGCTCGGCCTGGGCCGCGCTCTCGGCGAGACGCTCGCTGTCGCCATGGTGCTGTCGGTCTCGGCGGGTGCCGTCACCGCGAATCTGATCAGCAGCTCCAACCCCAGCACGATCGCCGCCAACATCGCGCTCAGCTTCGGCGAGGCGAGCGGTCTGACGGTCAACGTCCTGATCGCCAGCGGCCTGGTGCTGTTCGTGATCACCTTCCTCGTCAACTTCGCAGCGCGCGCCATCGTGGACCGCCGCAAGGAATTCTCCGGAGCCAACTGATGACGACCACGTTTACCCCCCGCGATCCCGGTGCGGAGCCGCTCGACGTCCACCGCGAGCTCTATGGCGCGCAGCTGCCCTCCTGGGGTCCTCGGGCCGTTGTCGGCGGGGCGCTCCTCGTATCTGGCGCGCTTTACCTCGGAGTCGGTCTCAACCTGATGCTGGCAGCCCTGGTCGCGTGGGCCATCTGCATGTTGCTACCCGCGTGGTCCGTCGCCGTGGAGGGCCGCCGCAAGGCGACCGACCGGATGGTCACGGTGCTCGTGACGTCATCGTTCGCGCTCGCGATGTTCCCGCTCGTGAGCATCCTGTACACCGTCATCAGCAACGGCACGCGCGTCTTGTCGGCCGAGTTCTTCAGCTACTCGATGCGCAATGTCGTCGGCGAGGGCGGCGGCATCTATCACGCTCTGACCGGCACGCTGCTGATCACGGGGGCCGCGACGATCATCTCGGTGCCCATCGGCCTGTTCGCCGCGATCTACCTCGTCGAGTACGCCGACGGCAACCGGCTGTCGCGCTGGATCCGCTTCCTGGTCGACGTCATGACGGGCATCCCATCGATCGTCGCCGGCCTGTTCGCATACGCGCTCTTCGTGCTGTTCTTCGGCGAGGGCGTCCGGATGGGAATCGGCGGCTCGGTAGCGCTGGCGGTGCTCATGATCCCGGTCGTCGTGCGCTCGACCGAGGAGATGCTGAAGCTCGTGCCCAATGAGCTGCGAGAGGCCTCCTACGCACTCGGGGTGCCCAAGTGGCGCACCGTCGCCAAGGTCGTCCTGCCGACGTCGCTGGCCGGCATCGTCACGGGCATCACGCTCGCGATCGCCCGGGTCATCGGCGAGACCGCTCCACTACTGATCATCGCGGGCACGACCGACTCGGTGAACTTCAATCTGTTCGACGGGCGTATGGCGACCCTGCCGGTCTTCGCGTACTCGTCGATCCGTAGCCCCGGAGTGCCTCCGGAGTTCAGCATCGACCGCGCGTGGGGTGCGGCGCTCACGCTGCTGCTGATCGTCATGCTGCTCAACCTCATCGCCCGTCTCGTCTCCCACTTCTTCTCGCCCAAGGGCGAGCGTTAGTCCCGGAAGGACCACATCATGGCCAAGAGCATCGACGTCTCCGACCTCAACATCTACTACGGCGACTTCCTCGCCGTCGAAGACGTGACGATCCCGATCGCGGCGAAGTCCGTCACGGCATTCATCGGTCCCTCAGGCTGCGGCAAGTCGACCTTCCTGCGCTCGCTCAACCGCATGCACGAAGTCATCCGAGGGGCGCGTGTCGAGGGCAAGGTGCTGATCGACGGCCAGGACCTCTACGGGGCCGACATCGATCCCGTCAACGTCCGCCGGATGATCGGCATGGTCTTCCAGCGTCCCAACCCGTTCCCGACGATGTCGATCTACGACAACGTCCTGGCAGGGCAGAAGCTCAACAGCAAGCGGATGAAGAAGTCGGAGTCCGACGCCATCGTCGAGCGCTCGCTGCGCAGCGCGGGTCTGTGGGCCGAGGTCAAGGACCGCCTCGCTCGTCCCGGTTCGGGCTTGTCGGGCGGTCAGCAGCAGCGGCTGTGCATCGCCCGTGCGATCTCGGTCGAGCCCGAGATCCTGCTGATGGACGAGCCCTGCTCGGCACTCGACCCCATCTCGACCAGCGTCATCGAGGATCTGATCCACGAGCTCAAGACGCAGTACACGATCGTGATCGTGACCCACAACATGCAGCAGGCGGCGCGCGTCTCCGACGAGACTGCCTTCTTCAACCTGTCGGGCGTCGGCAAGCCCGGCCGCCTGATCGAGGTCGGTCGCACCGAGACGATCTTCTCCAACCCCACCCACCCCGCCACCGAGGCCTACATCCAGGGCCGCTTCGGCTAAAAGCGCGCAGCGCGAAAAGCAAGAAGATCCCGCAAGCCGAAAAGCTTGCGGGATCTCTCGTCCCGACCAAAGGCCGAGGGAGCGCCAGCGACTGAGGGCAGGCGCCCACGCGGAGCGTGGCAGCGACGAAGTCGCTGGACGGGCGAAGCCCGACGCCCTCAGTTCCCCGGGATGACCAGGCGCAGGAGCAGGTAAGTCAGTGCGCCCACGGCCGCGGCGGCGGGGATAGTCACAATCCAGGCCGTGACGATACCGCGTGCCACGCCCCAGCGGACCGCGCTGAAACGCTTGGTCGCGCCGGCGCCCATAACGGCAGACGTCATGGTGTGCGTCGTGGAGACGGGAGCGTGCAGGCCGATCGCCATGCCGTAAAGGACGACCGCGGCGGTCGACTCGGCGGCAAAGCCACGCGGCGGGTCGAGCGCGATGATGCGCCGTCCCATGGTCCGCATGATGCGCATGCCACCCGACAGCGTGCCCAGCGAGATGGCACCGGCAGCCGCGAAGACGACCCAGTACGGGATGTCACGATCGCCAGCCCCAGGACCGTAGCCACCAGCGACCAGAGCCAGCACGATGACGCCCATGGTCTTCTGCGCATCCTGCAGTCCGTGGCCGAGCGACAGCGCCGCTGCTGACACAACCTGTGAGTGCCTGAACCCGCGGTTGACGGTGTGTGGATTGGCCCGACGGAAGATCCACATGATCGACAGCATCACCAGGAATGCGCCGCCAAAGCCGAGCGCGGGGCTCATGATCATCGGGATGACTACCTTGTCGATGACCTTGTCCCAGTCGACGGTGACCCCCGCCGCGAGGCCGAC
>JBBSSC010000055.1:0-9766 GCA_038242465.1 Propionibacteriales bacterium
CTAGTCACGCGCTCGACGGCGCTTGCGGCGGCGGGCCGGCGCAAGGAGGCGCGGCCGTGGCTGCGACGGACGCTGCGTCGTCAACCGCTCAACGCGCGTGCCTGGCTCGGCCTGCTGATCTCGGTGCGCCTGATCTCGGCGCGATTGATCGCGCGGGTCGCCAATCTCTTCGGCAAGGGCATCTGAGGATGGCCGTCCTGAACCCCGACACCCGACTTCGCGCATTAACCTCCGACATGGCGTCGGATGTGCTGTGGCCCGGCGGTGGCAGCCGGATAGTCCACGCGATCGTGCGTCAGGGAGTGCTCGGTTACGCCGCGGCCCTAGCGGTCTCGATATACCTCGCGATGAGCCGGTTCGCGCTGCCGACGTCATGGTCGTCGGCAGCAGTGGCGCTCACGGCCAGTTGGCTGCTCTATAGCTTCGCCGCGCTCCCGGCCTTCGAGCGGGCTCGCTCGCTCACGCCGTCGACGCGCTACGCAGGGCTGCTCGGACTCGCATCCTGCGCGGTGGTCATCTCGGGGACGGAGGTTTCAGACGCCGGTCGGCACGCGATGCTCGCGACGCTCTCTGCGCCGCTCGTGCTGGCAGCATCGACGCTTGTGCACCGGCGGCTCCTCAAACGCGCGCCGACGATCCTGGTGGGGCAGGTTGACACGGTGCGTCGCCTGAACCAGCGGTGGGCCGGCCGCAATGACGTCAACGTCGTGGCGACCTGCTCATGGCGGTCACCGCACGATCGCGCAGCGGCGGGCTCGGTCGCTGAGGACGGATTGGTCAGCGTGGTCCGCGACGTGTTGGCGGCGGTTGCCGAACGACACGCGACGACGGTCGTGATCGCAAGCGGCCGAGCGTTCACGCATCCCGCGCTGAGGCATCTAGTGTGGGCGTTGCAGCGGGCCGAGGTCGAGTGCGTCGTCGTTGCCGACATGAGCGATCACGTCGAGTTTCTCTCGCCACGGCGGGTCGGAGACCAGATCGGGTTGTCACTGAACGCACCGAACGAGCACCTCATCTCACGCCTCGCGAAGGCCGTGTTCGATCGCGTCTCGGCTGCCGCGGGGCTCGTGCTGCTGTCTCCGCTGCTGGTGACCGTCGCGATCATGATCCGGCTGGGCTCGCGCGGGCCGGCCATCTTCCGCCAGGAGCGCACGGGACGAGACGGCCGTCCGTTCAGGATCTACAAGTTCCGCACCATGGTCGTCGATGCCGAGAGCCAGCTCGACAGGCTGCGATCCCGCAACGAGGGTGCGGGGCCGCTGTTTAAGCTCCGCAACGATCCCCGCATCACGCGACTCGGACGTATCCTGCGCAGGACGTCGATCGACGAGCTGCCCCAGCTGATCAACGTCCTGCGAGGCGAGATGTCGCTCGTGGGCCCACGCCCCGCGTTGCCGGAAGAGACCGCGCAATACAACGAATGGATGTGGCGTCGCCAGCACGTCAGGCCGGGTCTGACAGGGCTGTGGCAGGTCAGTGGCCGTTCGGCCTTGTCGTGGGAGGACTCCGTCCGCGTCGACCTGCAGTACGTCAACAACTGGAGTCTGCGGCTCGACGCCGCGATCCTGGTGCGCACCGTACGAGCGGTCCTGGTCCGCGACGGCGCACACTAACGATGTAACTCATTGTTACAATTGCGGGGATCGCCCATCGCGAAGCGGAGACGGCATGACGGAACGTCAGGAGTCAGGCGCATGAACGACATCGGTTACACACTTAAGGTCTTCAAGCAGATCGGCCTGCTCAAGCCCGTCCTGCCGCACAGGCTGCTCGGTGCCGGGCGGCAGCTGGCCAAATGGGGGCCCGGTCTGCCGTCGGGCGTCAACGCCGCGGCCAAGCGCTTTCCGGCCCAGACCGCGATTATCGACGATGCCGGCGAGATCACCTGGTCCGAGCTGGCTGCACAGATCAACCAGCTGACCCAGGCCATGAAGGACCGTGGGGTCGAGCCGGGCGCCTCGATCGCGGTGCTCTCGCGCAATCACCGTTACATGGTCATGGCGATAGTCGCGATCATGCAGGCCGGCGGACGAGTGCTCCTGCTCAACACGATGGCAAGCCGGTCGCAGCTCGGTGAGCTGGCGCGGCGGGAGGACGCGAGCTATGTCATCGTCGACCAAGAATTCCTTGACGTCGCTCAGGACGTCGACAGGTCCATGGTGTTACTGGGCTGGGCCGACGCCGATGCACCCGCCGATCTGCCCACCGTCGCAGACCTCATCAAGGGCCAGCCGACCGCGGAACATCCCAAGCCCGCGCGCCACGGCCAGATCATCATCTTCACGTCGGGCACGACGGGTCTGCCGAAGGGAGCACGCCGCGAGGAGCCCAAGGACCTCAAGCCGCTGATCGCCTTCTTCGGCGCGATCCCGTACCGCGGCAACTCGACCGTCGTGGTCGCCGCGCCTCTGTTCCACTCGTGGGGACTGATCAACTTCGCATTCGGCCTCTCGACCGCGCCGACATACGTCCTGCGCCGCCGCTTCGATCCCGAGCAGGTGCTGCGCGATGTCCAGGAGTACCGGGCCGATGTGTTGGTCGTCGTCCCCCTCATGATGCAGCGCATGGTCGATGTCGATCCGGCCGTCATCGCGGCCACGGATGTCTCATCGCTGAGCATCACGGCCAGCAGTGGTTCGGCCCTGGCCGGAGACCTCGCGAACCGGTACATGGATCTATTCACCGACTCGGTCTACAACTTCTACGGCGCGACCGAGACCGGATGGGTCACGATCGCGAATCCGCGAGATCTGCGGGAGGCTCCCGGCACGGCCGGCACACCGCCGTTTCGCACGACGGTCCGCATCCTCGATCACGATGGTCGCGACGTGCGTCGCGGCCAGACCGGCGTCATCCATGTCGGCAATGACATGCAGTTCGGCGGCTACACCGACGGCAACACCAAGTCGTTCGCGGACGGGCTCATGAACACAGGCGATCTGGGCCACTTCGACGAGTCGGGTCGCCTGTTCGTGTCGGGCCGCGATGATGACATGGTCATCTCGGGAGGCGAGAATGTCTTCCCGCGTGAGCTCGAAGATGCGTTGATCGATCATCCCGCGATCCAGGACGTCGTGGTCATGGGCATTCCCGATCAGAAGTTCGGCGCGGTGCTCGCGGCATATGTCGTCCGCCGGGATGGCGTGACGCTGACTGAGGACGAGCTCGTCGCCTACGCCAAGGAGCGGGTCGCGCGGTTCGCTGTGCCGGGACGCACGATGTTCCTCGACGAGCTGCCGCGCAATCCCACGGGCAAGGTTATGAAGCGCGAGCTGCCCGTCTTCGAGTAGGCCGCGCCGCGATCGGAGTTGCGATGATGAGCCCCAGTATCATGCCGCCGAGCGTCGTCGCAGCGGTTCCGGCACCGGTCGCATCGTCGGGCCGCCGGGCCGGGTCGACCACGACACCCGTGACGGCGGCCGGTCCTGGGGTGCGCATGGCGTCGACCGCACGCGTGGCCAGGTAGGCGTGGGCGACCGCGTCGGCACCGCGGGTCGCGAGTCGCGGACGGGCCGCAACGTAGGTGATGTGCAGGAGCCGGGATTCGTCGACCGCGGATGCCGAGGCGGCCTGCTCGAGCTGCCCGATCTTCAGCCCGCGCTCGCCGAGCGTGTCGAGCGCCTCGGACGTGACGCGCCGTGAGGTCACGATGGCCTCCTCGGCGGCCATGTCCACGAGGTCCGGATCGACGGAATCGACGTGCACGACCGCTACTGCCTCAAACCTGGCCGGCATGGCGAGCTGGGTCGCGCCAGCCAGCACCGCGGCGGCCAGGGCGCCGAGCAGGACGGTCCGCCAGCGCTGTGCGATGCGTGCTCCAAGCTCGGTCAGGGTAAGTGGCTCCACATCCCCAGTCTCGTGGCAGCCGTGCGGGCCGGACGACGGTTATCCACAGGCCGGCTCGGAAGCCGTGGCACCGGCGGCGCATCCACGCGATAACTGAAGGCATGGATGTAGACGATGAGCTGGTGCAGGCTGTGCGACGTGGCGATCAGGAGGCCTATGGATTGCTGTTTGCGCGGCATCGCGAGGTGGCACGACGCGTCGCGACGCGCGGCGGGACGGTGGGGGAGGCTGATGACGTCGTTGCGGAGATCTTCGCCCGCACGCTGGTCCAGCTCCGAGCGGGGCGTGGTCCGACGCTCTCGTTCCGGGCCTATCTGCTGACGGCCGTCCGGCACGAGGCGGGCCGTCGCTCAGCTCAGGCCAGGCGGTGCGATCCGGTGGCCGATATCGAGCCCTTCGCCGGAACGGTCGAACAGCCCGAGGCCGACGACAGGATGCGTGAGGCCTATGCGGCGCTGCCCGAGCGATGGCGCAAGACGTTGTGGCAGCTCGAGGTCGAGGGTGTCCGGCCGCGCGAGCTCGCGGCCGAGCTGGGGCTGACACCGAATGCTGTGTCGGCACTGGGCTGTCGTGCGCGTGCGGCGCTGCGGGCGGCGTATCTCGACCTCCCGAACGCGGCCTGACCCGCAGTCGCCCTGGGTTGACGGCCCTGGGGCGCGGCCTGTGGCAGGCTTGCGGAGTGGACATCACGTACGACCCCCATCCGGACGGCGAACCTGACCCGGGCGAGGTCGTGTGGGCGTGGGTTCCTTACGAGGACGATCCGACGCAGGGCAAGGATCGTCCTGTGCTGCTGATTGCCCGCGAGGGTTCTTCGTTGATCGCGTTGCTGCTGACCTCGAAGGACCACGATCGCGATCAGCAGCAGGAGAATCGCGCGGGTCGCTTCTGGTTCGATCTCGGATCGGGCCCGTGGGACTCGGCCGGACGCGAGAGCGAGGTGCGACTCAACCGCTTCCTGGTGCTCGACCCGGCCGCTATGCGCCGCGAGGGGGCTGTGCTCGACAGGGCGCGTTTCGACGCTGTCGTGTCCGCGCTCGCGCCGCACCTGCCCGCAACGGGCCGTCCATGAGCAGTCAGACGCCGCGGCCCATCGGACCGATCGATGCCTTCCAGCGCAAGCACCGGATCGTCGGCATCCCGATCGCGATCATCTACAAATACTTCGACGACCAGGGAAATTATCTCTCGGCGATCCTGACGTACTACGCCTTCATCGCGATCTTCCCGCTGCTGCTCTTGAGCACGTCGATCCTGGGTTTCATCGTCCAGGGTGATGACGCTCTGCGCGACCGGCTGCTCGACTCGGCACTGAGCCAGTTCCCGATCATCGGCGACCAGCTCGGCCGGCCCGAGGGGCTCCAGGGCAGCACGGGGGCCATCATCGTCGGTGCGCTGGCAGCTACCTACGGTGCGATGGGGCTCGGTCAGGCCGTCCAGAACGCGTCGAACATCGCGTGGTCGGTGCCGCGCAACAGCCGCGCCAATCCGTTCCTGCTGCGTTTCCGTAGCCTGGTGTTCCTGTCGATCGGCGGCATCGGGATCTTGGCCCTCGCGATCACGACCTCGGTGCTGTCCAATTCCAACACGATCGGCACGAACCTCGAGCCAACCATTGAGCGCCTGGTCAAGCTGGCCAGCTTCGTATTGACCGTCGTCATCTTCACGACGATCTTCCGCCTCTTCAGCCTCGTGCGGTCGAGCTGGTTGGCGGCTCTGCCCGGCGCCCTGGTGACCGGCATCCTGTGGCAGGCCCTGCAATGGGTTGGCAACACCTATGTGCGCGAGGTCATCGGCACGGCCGATGATCAGGTCAACCAGACATTCGCGCTGGTCCTCGGCCTCATGGCCTTCATCTACATCGCCTCGATGATGGTCGTGCTGGGCCTGGAGGTCAATGTCGTCCTGCGCCGCAAGCTGTATCCGCGGGCGTTGCTGACCCCCTTCACCGACAATGTCATCCTGACGCCCGCCGACCAGTCGGCCTATGCGGCATATGCCAAGTCGCAGCGGCACAAGGGCTTCCAGTCCGTCGAGGTGACCTTCGAGGATCGCGAGTCCGAAGCGGTGACCGATCCACCCGCAGACGAAACCTCCGCGCGCTGACCATCGGGTTCGGCCAGACCGGCAAAGACCACTAGGCTGCACGGACGATGCTTCGGCATCGTCCTGACCGCACGATCTGAAGGTGGCGCCATGCCCACGGGCAAAGTCAAATGGTACGACTCCGAGAAGGGCTTCGGCTTCCTGAGCCGGGACGAGGGCGAGGACGTCTACGTGCGTTCTGACGCGCTACCGGAGGGTGTCACGTCACTCAAGGCCGGCGCGCGCGTCGAGTTCGGCATCGTCCAGGGTAACCGCGGCGACCAGGCACTGCAGGTGCGGCTGCTGGATCCCGTCACATCGGTCTCGCGGTCACAGTCGGCTGCGCGCCGCAAGGATCCCGAGGCCATGGCCGTCATCGTCGAAGACCTCATCCGCATGCTCGACGTCGTTGGCGAGGGCTACCGGCACGGGCGTCACCCCGACGCCAAGAAGGCCAGACCGATCGCCCAGGTGCTGCGGGCCGTCGCAACCGAGCTCGAGCTCTGACCATCGAGTTCTGACCATCGAGTCCTGGCCATCGAGTCCTGAGCGTCTAACCCTGAGCTGACGCACCTGTGTGCGTTGGCTCAGGGCGACGCGCCTTGGTCACGACCAGCACGAGCCAGGCGATCAACAGCGCGCCGATCACGAGCAGCCCGGCCTGCGGAGAGGCGTCGAGGCTGAACAGTCCGATGCCGATCAGGCCTCCCGTGACCCAGCCGAGCTGGAGCAGCGTCTCGGAGCGGGCGAACATGCTGGTGCGAACGCGTTCGGGGACATCGCGCTGGATCATGGCGTCGAGGCTCAACTTGCCGAGCGACTGGCAGATGCCGACGGTAAGGCCGAGGATCACCGCGGTCCACCACGTGAAGAACACGCCGACCGTGGCGAGCACGATGACATCGAGGAACAAGACACCGATCACGACTTTCTCGGGTGCCTTCGAGCTGGCGGCGGAGCCGATCAGCGTGCCGATCGTGTTGCCCGCGCCGGCCCCTCCGACGACCAGTCCCAGCAGGATCAGGGGATCGGCGTCCCAGCCCATCGAGGCGGGGGGCTCGCGCAGGGTGAACGCCATGAAGATCGTCAGGAAGCCCGACAGCAGGCGGAGGCCGGAGTTACTGCGCAGCCCGTTGACGACCGGGCGGGTGATGGCGAGACCCTTGCGCCTGGACTCGGCGTCGGGCGTCAGGTCGACCTGCTCCTCGCCTTCGCTCGAGTCAACCTTGGCGGGCAGCAGGATCGCCAGCACCGTGCCGATCGCGAACAGCAACGCGCCGTAGCGCAGCGCCCACTCGGCACCGATTGTCGCGGCGCCAATCGCCAGGGGAGCGGAGATCGCGGCCGCGCCCGTTCCAGTCAGGGAGATACGTGAGTTGGCCTTGACCAGAGTGAAGCTCGGGGGCAGGAGGCGGGGGACCGCCGATGCGCGCGTCACGCCATAAGCCTTGGACGACACCAGGCAGCCCAGGGCCGCGAGGACGAAGGCGGGTGAGGCGTCCTCGACGACCCCGGCGAGTACCCAGCAGCAGAAGGCGCGGATCGCGAGCGTCGCGCCGATGGCCCAGCGCCGTCCGCGCCGGAACCGGTCGAGGAAAGGACCGATCAGGGGAGCGACGACGGCGAAGGGCAACATCGTCAGCACGAGGAACAGGGCGACCTGCCCCGTGGCCTCGCCCGTGGGGACTGTGAAGAACAAAGTGCCGGCCAGCGAGATCGCGACGGCCGCATCTCCGGCCGTGTTGAAGGCGTGCAGCTCGAGGAGGCGGGCGAAGCCGCTCTCGCCTGCGCCGCCGGAGTGGGTGAAGCGGCGGGCGCGGATAAATGCCGAGGTGCTGCCCTTCGCGACCACACGGGCAGTTCCGCGCGAGACCCTGCCGGCAGTGCGTCCGGCGCGAGTCAGCCCGGACTCCCGATCGGGTTCGGACTGTGTGGACTCCTTGGACTGGGCGGGCTCAAAGGGATGGGAGGGATCGTTGGTCCAGTCGTACGGTCGCTGAGGCTCCTCCATGGTCCTCATCCTGCCGCACCCTGAAAGCGCCTGCGCCGCGACATGGGCGACAATGGGGGAATGTCCATCGATGCCCAGTTGTCCGCAGCCGTCTCCAGTGCCCGTGACGCACTCGACGAGGCCGCTGCCGGCACGGTCGGCGAGCATGTCAGGGCCGTCGAAGACGGCGAACGTCTGGTCTCTCACCACTTCTGGTGCCTCAAGCCGGGCTACGTGGGCTGGTACTGGTCGGTCAGCATCTCGCGGGCGCCCGACAGCGACCGCATCACGGTCAACGACATCGTGCTGCTGCCCGGCGATGAAGCCATTACGGCTCCCGCCTGGACGCCCTACCGCGACCGCATCCGACCCGGCGACCTGAGCCCCGGCGACGTTCTTCCCCCTGACGAAGACGATGTCCGTCTGGTTCCGTCATGGTCGGCCGGCGACGGTGAGGAGCAGACGACAGATCGCTTCTTCGCCCGTGAGGTCGGTCTCGGCCGCGAGTGGGTGCTGTCGTTCGAGGGGCGCGAGCTCGCAGCCGAGCGCTGGCACGAAGGCGATCAGGGCCCGGCTGCGCCGATCGCCCAGCAGGCCTCGGGGGTGTGCCACTCCTGCGGATTCATGGTGAGCCTCGCCGGCCCGCTCTCGGAGCGCTTCGGCGTGTGCGCGAACGGCATGGCCAATGACGACGGCCGGGCCGTGGCCTTCGACCATGGCTGCGGCGCTCACTCGGATGCTCGGCTGAGCCGTTCGGCCGGCATCCAGAAGCTGCCCGATCCCGTGTTCGACACCGTCGGCGTCGACGAGGTCGACGGCCTCTGAGCCAGCACGTCATGCGCCGCGCTTCGTGATCTCGTTCACGGAGCGCGGTTTTCAGTTGCGCGGCGCAAGCACCTGACGTATGGTTGCAGCATGCAACTAGAGGATTCTGCGGTCAAGGCCGCCCCGACCGAGGAGTCGGCCCCGCTCACCCACCGGCAAATCATGGAGATCCTGATCGGACTCCTTGCCGCCCTGTTCACGGCGATGATCAGCTCGACGATCGTCTCCAACGCTTTGCCGACGATCATCGCCGATCTCGAGGGATCGCAGACCCAGTACACGTGGGTCGTCACGGCTTCCCTGCTGGCCATGACGGTGTCGACACCCGTCTGGGGCAAGCTCTCGGACCTGTTCAACAAGAAGCTGTTGGTGCAGACGTCGATCATCATCTTCGTGATCGGCTCGATCTTCGCGGGCTTGTCGCAGAACGTCCCCGAGCTCATCGCGATGCGTGTGCTCCAGGGCATCGGCATGGGCGGTTTGACGGCCAATGCCCAGTCGATCATCGGCTCGATCATCCCGCCGCGGGAGCGCGGCCGTTACGCGGGTTATATGGGCGCCACGATGGCCGTCGCGACCGTCAGCGGCCCCCTTGTCGGTGGTCTGATCGTCGATACTCCGGGGCTCGGCTGGCGCTGGACGTTCTACGTCTGCGTCCCCCTGGCCCTGATGAGCCTTGTAATGCTGCAGAAGTACCTCCACATCGAGACGATCAAGCGTAAGGCGAAGATCGACTACGTCGGAATCATCCTGATCGCGGTCGCTTCGAGTCTCCTGCTGGTCTGGGTGTCGTTTGCGGGCAACAGCTTTGCGTGGATGTCGTGGCAGACCGTGGCCTTCCTGGCCGGAACTATCGTCGCGACGATCCTGACTGTGCGTGTGGAGTTGCGGCACCCCGAGCCGATGGTCCCCATCGCGCTCATTCGCGAGCGCACCACAGCCCTGGCGATCATCGGAAGCATCGCTGTCGGCGTCGCGATCTTCGGCGGCTCGGTCTTCATCGGCCAGTACTTCCAGGTC
>JBBSSC010000056.1:0-9756 GCA_038242465.1 Propionibacteriales bacterium
CAGCGGCGCTCGAACCGGCGGCCGTCCGCTTTGGAGGCGGCAGCTCTACCAACTGAGCTATGGACCCAAGGACAAGATCTTTCCACGGTCGAGGGTCACCCGACGTTTGATGCCGAGGACGGCTTCGGTGGCTCGCGACGCTTAGTACGAGCGTGACCTGCTTGGACTAGCTGTCGGTGGACTTTTTCCGCACCTCGCGCCGGCGAAGTGACGCGCGAGCGGGCGCGCGCTCCCAGGTTGCGTCAGTGACTTCGAGATCGTTTAGGGTCTCGGGCTTTGCGTCGGTCGAGAATCCTGCTGCGGATTCCAGCATGTCGAGCGGGGATCCCGCCGGGTCATCGGACGACAGTTCGCCGTAGAAGATCCAGTGGCCTCCGGGACCCAGACGCTCGGCAATCCAGTTGGCCGACTTCCGCTCGTGCGCAATGGTGGAGTCTTGGTGCGCGGCATCCTCGGCGGAGGTGGGTCTTTGCGAGAGGCGAAGAAACAGGCCATCATCCAGCTCGACGTATCGGAGATCTCCTACAATGAACATCATCTGAGCACGGTAAGCACAAACTCATCCCGGACGTTGTCAGACAGGGTAAAAAATGAGGTGCCGCCGACATATAGCTGCATAGATTGTCACCACCCTGACAATCTATGCGCTCATTGACCGAGCTCCTCTCCTTCTCATGTCCGTCGTGCAGAGGCGGTAGGCCAGACCTCTTGAGCTGTCTATCCAGAAGATCTAGCCATGACTGAGCGGCAGGGTGACGAGCAGATCGAGGGGCGACCCCTAGGGCGGAGACGCCTGCTGACTCGGCTGTGCCTAACTACTGTCGTTGCCGGTAGCTCAATTGCCAGGCAGCTTCGCGCGGAAGTCTTCGATGATGCTTGCCTGAAGGGCAGTGAAGGTTTCATTGTCCATCCCTGACTGAGCGGCGAGGCAGGCTTGGACTGCCAGTCGGCTCGCGGTATCGGTGAGCAGCTGGCTGTCGTTGACCGGAATCAGCTGGAAGGTGATCTCTGCGGGGTGGGCGATGAGTTTCTCGAACATCGTCTGATATCTGGAGTGCTTGAGATTCAGGTCTTTCATCGCCCCGCTGAGGCCCAGCTCTCCGGCTCGGATGTGCTGGATCGTCGCGATGGCCTGCTTGGAGCTGCAGCCGATGTGGATGGTGTCGGCGTGCGGGTGCGTCACGATCAGACGAAGCAGCGCGAGCACTTCGACCGCGAGCTCCTTGCGGCCGCGGAGTGTGCCGGACTCCCAACCTCCATCGGTCGTCACCCATGCCCAGCCGGCTTCGAGCTGACCCTTGCGTCGGGGGCTGGCGTTGACCGCAGCGATGACTCGCGCGGGAAGTTGTTGCTGCTCGAGCAGGTCTGAGAGCGCGGCCCAGATGTCGGCGAAGATACGTCCTCCATCAGTGTGGAGGTCCTTCCGGGCGGTCACCGGGATCTGCGGCAGATGCTCGGCGACGAAACTGACCACTGCTTGGCCCGCTGGGGTGTCCTCGACATCGAGAGACAGACGACGACCGACATGGTCGTTGCGATCGAGAAATGCTTCGAGCGCGAATAGGTGGGCAGCGACGTCGCTGTCGGCCGTTCCAGTGGATGCTTGCTCGGTTGCCGTCGACCCAGTTGCCCAAGCGAAAGCGCCTGTTGGGGTTTGACGTACCAAGATGACGCCGGCGCCAACCGGAGGTTCAGCTGAGAGCTTTACCTTGGGAGGGCGTGGCACAGGTCGGGACATGGCCGAGGGATCCACCTGATGATTGTCTACCAGAAGCAATGAACCAGCTCGGTAAACCGACACATTGTTGCCACTTGAGCCACGACTCGGTCAGGCGTCCCAGAATCAGAAGTTTTTGAAGGATGTCTGTAAGAATTCGAGATCCGTGGTGGCGGTGCTGGTCGTGCTCGCGTTGGTAATTCGTTATGTCCATGAGCAGTCGGCCGAGCGGCCCGGTGCCGACGACCCAGTCTGGGAGTTACGGACCGGGTTCGCGTCGTATGGAGCCCGACACGATCCCGGCCCATAAGTGGGGCCGCACCGACGACGGGGAGCCTCGGTGCGGCCCGCCGCGGCGCTTGGAAGAACTCCAAGGGGCCCGCCGCGGTTCTCAAAAAGAGTAACTGGTATTTCGCGGCGTCCGCAACGAAATGGCGAGATTATTTCTGGAATCGCGGGACTTTTGCCGATACCTCTTTTAGGTGGCAGGCGCGGCGCCGAGTGGGCGGATATCGCAGGGCCGTAGTGCGCGAACGAAGCTGCACCATAATTTACTCTGATGAGAGCAAATTAGTGCCACGTGCGGAGTCCTGAGGGTGCTCTGAGAGGTTTTGGGGCTTGATCCTGTTCGAAGCGAAACAGTCCGGCCATCCTGTGGCGCCGGTGCGCACACATTCCGTTAATCTCTAGTGGTTTCGGGGGCAGGGGCCGCTGATCAGCCAGTCTGGGTCGATCACGCGGCGAGCGCATCGCCCTCCGGATCGCTGAAGTTGAACCTTCTGCCTCAGGGAAAATCGTAAGCACGCTGGTGATGGTGCTGAGCCACGGAACGTGTCCTTGTGAGGTGCGACCAGCGTCGGTGCCCTCAGCATAGGAGGAGGCCGCACCGGAACTAGGGAGCCGGCGCGGCCTCTGTCGCGGCGTATGAACGACGACCTTCGAAAAGGGTCCACTGCGACTTCCAACAGAGTAGCCCCGGATTGAGCTGGAGCGCCATCAGAAAAAGTCGAATCCGCTGTCCCGCCGGGGCGAGCGCTGGGCGGGGGATGGTGGTGACGATGGTTACGTCGTTCCTGCCGTCACGTCGGCGCTTCTGCGCCGTTACTTATTGGTGAGCACGTACGAAGTAGTGGCCTGTGTCGTGATCGCCGTGGTGGTCGTCAATGCGGCGATCGTGGTGATGTTGGTGATTCGCTTCAAGAAGGAGCGGAAGAGGCGCGATGACACGCCGGAACCTCAATAGGCTGAGGCCGCATCTCAGCGGAGCAGAGATGCGGCCTCGTCGATGCCGTGTTGGGGAGCGCGCAACTCGGTAACGGGTTGAGTAAACCACATTTACGTCAGTGTTAACAGGGCTTCGCAGATCTAATGCCTACGCGACAGCCCGTCGCCGCGCCAGGATGCTGACATGCGCGTTCATCACCTCAACTGTGCAACGTTCAACCCGCCGCTTGTGGGGGAGATCGTGTGCCATGTCCTGTTGTGCGAAACCACCGACGGTCTGACGCTCGTCGATACCGGCCTGGGGTTGGCTGACTACGCCGATCCGAAGGGTCGGCTCGGACCCACCCGACGATTGCTGCGGCCCGTCTCGTCGGTCTCGTCCTCGGCCATTCGTCAGATCGAGGCGATGGGGTACGCGGCGGCAGATGTCACGAACATCGTCTTGACCCACTTCGACCTCGACCACATCGGCGGGTTGTCGGACTTTCCCGATGCGACGGTCCACGCCACGGCCGATGAGCACGCCGCCGCGATCACCTCTCCTGACTCGCTCGATCGGCGTCGGTACCGGCCCGCGCAGTGGGCACACAGTCCGGCCTGGCAGCTTCATGCCGGCCGTGGTGACGCGTGGCAGTACGACCTGACGGGCCACGAGGTGCTGCCGGGCATCACCCTCGTGCCGATGCCGGGTCACTCGCGCGGACACGCGGCCGTCGCCGTCGAGACGTCAGACCGGGGCCTCCTGGTACACGCCGGCGACGCGGTCTTCGACACGTCCTCCTACACAGACGCGTCACCCGCAGGGCGCCCGCTCGAGAAGGCCGTCGTCCTGCGGATCTTCGAGAAGGTCGTGGGGCGTGACCGGGCTGCCATCGCCCGCAATCACGAGAGTCTGCGTCAGCTCAACAACACCGAGGGCATCACGGTGTTCCCGGCCCACGACAAGCGCATCTTCGACGACATGCTGGCCGAGGCCGAGGGCTGACCGCAAATCTCGCTGGGTACTGGCAACACTGGGTACTGGCAACACCGGGTCCTAGGCTCAGCTTCAGTAGTAGTGGGGTTGGGGCTCGCTGGGCTGGGCCCGGACGACATCGAGGTCGTTTGAGGCGAGCAGTGCGTCGATCGCCGCCGGGCTGCCGCCGATGCCGGCCCAGTGCGGGTCGACGTCCTTGGTGAAGAGCCAGCTGCGGTCGGCTGGCCAGGCGAAGGCCGGGAGATATCCGTCGGCGCCGAGGATGCTGTCCCCGCTGCCGACGTCGCTGAGTGCTCCGCGAAACAGCAGGAAGCGCCGGATGGGGGTGACGACCCAAGGCCCTCTCCCCGACGCGAAGTCCCCGGTCTGCGTCCAGCCGTCCCAGACGCAGAAGTAGAGATCGTCCGGGGTGCTGGTGAAGGCGCCGAGCAGATCGAGGGCTCGACGGGTCTGCTCGCGGTCGTGAGGATGGTCCTGCTCGATATCGGCATCGGTCTCCTCCTGGCCCGGTCGCGTCGGGTCGGGGATGAACCGAAGCCGGGCATAGGCGTCGAAGTCCGCCGGGCCGAAGCCCAGCAGCTGCGAGTCGGGAAGGCCGGTGTGGGCGATCCAGCTCGCAGGGGAGACGTCACGGCAGAGGTGCAGGCTCATGGCTTCCTTTCGACTGGCCAAGCATCGTCTAATCCGTGAGACGGCACACGTAATACGAGCGAAAGCGTGATCCTCACCTAAGATGGTTGCAGCAAGCAATCGCTTATATCTCCGTGTGTTCTGAAAGTCTTTTCGTGCCTCTGTTCAAATCTGCCCGCAGGACCCATTACTGGGTCACATTCGCCGTTCTCACCGTGTCGGTCGGCTCATTCGCGCTGATGCAGTCCATGACGGTTCCGGTGTTGTCGCAGATCGAGACCGAGCTCGGCACCGATCAGACCACCGTGACCTGGGTGCTGACCGCCTATCTGCTCTCGGCGTCAGTCTTCACGCCGATCGTCGGACGGCTCGGCGATGCGTTCGGTAAGCAGCGGATGATGGTGTTCTCGCTGACCGCGCTGGCGATCGGCTCGCTGATCGCGGCGCTCGCTCCGAACATCGGCGTGATGATCCTGGCCCGCGTGGTGCAGGGCGTCGGTGGCGGAACCGTGCCGCTCGCGTTCGGCATCATCCGCGATGAGTTCCCGCGGCAGAAGGTCGCGAGCGCCGTCAGCGTCGTCTCGTCCCTGATGGCCGTGGGATTCGGCCTCGGTATCGTCCTCGCCGGCCCGATCGTCTCGGGTCTGGGCTACCACTGGCTGTTCTGGCTGCCGTTCATCGTGACGACTGTGGCTGCCGTCGTCGCCTATTTCGTGGTGCCCGAGTCGCCGGTGCGCACGCCTGGTCGCATCCCCCTCACGCCGGCCCTCCTGCTGTCGGCGTGGCTCGTGGCGCTGCTGGTCGCTTTGAGCCAGGCCACCAAGTGGGGCTGGGGATCCGTCGAGGTCATCGGCCTGATCGTGCTCGCCATCGTGCTCGCCGCCGCGTGGATCATGATCGAGACGCGCGCCGACGTGCCGCTCATCGACATGACGATGATGCGGCTTCCAGGCGTGTGGACGACCAACCTCGTCGCGCTGCTGGTGGGAACCGGCATGTACGCATCGTTCGCCTTCATGCCGCAGTTCCTCCAAACGCCGTCGGAGGCCGGGTATGGATTCGGCGCGACGGTCACCGAGTCGGGCACGTTGATGCTCCCGACAGCGGTCGGCAGCTTCATCACAGGTCTCATCGCGACGCCGCTGGCCCGGCGCATCGGACCCAAGTCCGTCGTCGTGCTGGGCTCGCTCATCGCATCGGTCGGGATGTTCCTGTCGGCCTTCAGACATGACACCAAGCTCGACATCCTGATCGCGGTCGGCTTCTCCGGCTTCGGTATCGGACTGGCTTTCGCGTGCCTCGCGAACCTCATCATCGCCGCGGTGACACCGCAACAGACCGGCGTCGCGAGCGGCATGAACGCCAATATCCGCACCATCGGTGGGGCGGTCGGATCGGCCGTCATGGGCAGCATCGTCACGGCACACGTCCTGGCGGGCGGATTCCCGACCGAGGCCGACTACACGCGTGGCTTCGCGGTGCTGGGCGGTGTCATGATTCTTGCGGCGCTGGCCGGGCTCGTCATCCCGTCGATCTCCGAGAAGAGCATCGAGAGCAAGCTCGACCAGGAACGCGGTGATCGCGAGCTCGCGATCATGGGCGCTTGAGAGAGCGCGGCACGATGGTCATCGGTGGCGCCAGGAGTGCTCGGTCGACAGTCGCCGTCCTCGCAGTCGGGATGGGCGCCTTCGGGCTGCTCCAGTCGCTGATCGTCCCGGTGCTTTCGCAGGTGGAGGACCGCTTCGACACCGACCAGTCGACGGTCACGTGGGTGCTCACGTCCTATCTGCTGGCGGCCGCCGTGGCCACCCCCATGATCGGGCGGATCGGCGACGCCGTCGGCAAGCAGAAGATGCTGGTCGTGACGATGTCGCTGCTGGCCGTCGGATCAGCCATGGCCGCGCTCGCGCCGAGCATCGAGTGGATGATCGTGGCCCGAATCGTGCAGGGCATCGGCGGAGGCGTGGTGCCGCTGGCCTTCGGCATCGTCCGTGATGAGGTGTCGCCCGAGCGTTCCGGCACAGCCGTGGGGATGCTTGCCTCGCTAATGTCAGGTTCGTTCGGCATCGGCATCGTGCTGGCCGGACCGATCGTCGACGGTCTCGGCTACACATGGCTGTTCTGGCTGCCAGCCATCGCCACGACGCTCGCCGCGGCGGGAACTATCCTGCTCGTGCCGAAGTCGCCCGTGACGATGTCGGGCCGCATCAGCATCACGCCCGCGGTGCTGCTGTCGGGCTGGCTTGTCGCGCTGCTGCTGGCTATCAGTGAGGGCAATGACCTGGGCTGGGCTTCCGGAACGATTCTGGGCTTGTTCGCCGCAGCCATCGTGCTGTTCGCGGGATGGATCATGGCCGAGCGTCGCGCGGCTGTGCCCTTGATCGATATCGAGCTGATGCGGGTGCGCGGCGTCTGGACGGCGAATGCCGTCGCCTTCGTCGCGGGCTTCGGCACCTTCGCATCGCTCGGTTTCCTGCCCCAGCTGCTGCAGACACCCGTCGAGTCGGGCTACGGCTTCGGCGACACGATCTCGCAATCGGGCTGGGTGCTGTTCCCATCGTCCGCCGTCGCGTTCGTCATGGGGTTCGTGGCGCCTCGGCTGGTGCGGCGTGCGTCGGCCCGGCGGGTCATCAGTGTGGGAGTGGCCGCCAACGCCCTGGCCTTCGGCGGCATCGCACTGTTCCACGAGGAGACCTGGCAGATCAGCGGATGGATGCTGCTGCAGGGCCTGGGTATCGGCTGCGTTGTGTCGAGCCTGGCCGGCGTCGTCCTTCTCTCGGTGCCTGCGCATCAGACCGGCGTCGCGAGCGGCATGAACGCCAATATCCGGCTGATCGGCGGTGCAATGGGCTCGGCGATGATGGCCGGCGTCATCTCGGCGCGCAAGGGTGCCAGCGGATTCCCGCTCGAGGAGGGATATCGCAATGGCTTCTTGGTGCTGTCGGGTCTCTCGATCCTGGCCATCGTCGTTGCTCTGCTGATCCCGCGGACGCTGGGACGCTTCGGGTGCGCGGACATCAACGCGGAACCCGCCGGCGATCTGGCGCGTGTTCAGGTCTAGCGCACAGCGCACAGCCCACAGCCCGGAGTTCGAGAGGAGCATCCTCGTCGGTGCGTCGAACCGGCCGCCTTGGGCGCCAGCGGAGCTGACGCGCACGAACTAGCGGGCCAGCTCCTGCACGAGGTCGATGAAGCGCTGCGCAGGGTTGGATCGGTCAGGTCCGCCGAGATAGCGGTCTGCCTGCTGGTCGCGGACCGGGGCGAGTGGGTCCTTGCCGAGCGCCTGGTCGAGTGCGGCATCGAGCTGCGTCAGGTCCCGGTCGATGACGTAGGCGCCGCGCGCCGTGGGGTGGGCTGCGCGGAACGCTTCAGGGTCGACGTGCTGCGCGGCGTACATCACCAGCGGCTTGTTGCTGGCCATGAAGTCGACGACGATGCCCGAGATGTCGGAGACCATCGCGTCGGCGGTGTTGAACGAGTCGACGAGCGGTTGGTACATCGCGTCATCACCCCACACGTGTGCGCCCGGATGAGCGGCCAACAGCTCGTTGACGCGCACGATCATCGCCTCGGCCTCGACATGATTCTGGCCGGCGAAGTGGCGGCGGAAGATCACGGTGCAGCCGCGCTCGAGCAGAGCCTCGACGATGCGATCGGCGACCGTGAGCGATGAGACGTCGAGGCCGTCGTCCGCGTGCCGCCACGTGGGGGCGTACAGGACCGTGGGGTGCTTGGGGACGCGTCCGCGTGCGGGGCGGATGCCCTCGGTCTGGGGACGTCCGATGATGCGGATCTTGTCGGGCGCGATGGCGAGCCCGGCGGCGGCGAAGCGGTCGATCGCGGCCTGGCCGGCGACCGTCACGATGTCGTACTGCAGGACGCGCTCGGATGCGCTGAGCGGCTTGTCGCTGTCGCCGTGGCCGAGGAAGACGTGGGTCGCGGCCGACTCGGCGATGAAGTCGGCATTGGCCTGGGCGCCGTGCGAATAGAGCGCGACCTTCACACTGGCCGGGATTTTGCCCTGCACGATCGGGATCTCCGGATACATCGCGGCGAGCTCATAAAACAACCCCGGCGTGCGGGCCACGATGACCCACGGGACGCCGGTGCGCTCGACCCACGGAGACCACATCCCGATGTGGACCCCGACCTTGCCCGCGTACGGCATCGCGATGCGCGGCTGGAACACCTCGACGGCCGCACGGACCTCTTGGCATCCTGCCGAATAGCGACGGAAGATCATCGTGATGACGCCCAGGATCACGAGCGCCAAAAACGCTGCGGCGACCTGGAACGCCGGCTGGACGATCATCGCGACGACGGTGAGGGCGATGCAGATCGCGGCAGCGATGGCCCAGACCCTGAACCGGAACGGGGGAGTCGGTCGTACCCAGATCGGCTGCCCCGGAATGTTGGCCACGAGCGGCGGACGCGCCGCGGCCCCGGCGCGGGCAAGCGGTGCGGTCGCCAGGGCTACGAGCAGGACGACCAACGCGACGAGGAACACGCGTCGACTCTAGTTGCGCCGGGTTTTTCATTTCCGTGCAGTGCTTCACGAGGTGGCTGACTGGCCGTAGTAGTGCGTGTTCTCCGTCGCCCACGGGTCGCCGAAAGGCTGGCATCGACCTCAGCACGTGGGACGTCGATGCCGGTGCGGGCGCCGTCAGCGGTCACTATGAGCGCGGCCTAACCCGGCTCCCGCCCCCAACCCAAAGATGTCGGCGCAAATGTGCGAGATCGAATTTCGGATCCGTACATTGACGCCGACATCTCGAGTGGGACCCCCGGGTCTAGGCCCTCGCCGACCTCGGCCCTTCGGGCTAGAGGCCTAGACGGGCTTTCAGGCCGTCGAGCTCTGTCCACAGGACGGCCGGGAGGGTGTCGCCGAACTTCTCGAACCACTCGTTGATCTGGGGGATCTCCGCAGCCCACTCATCGGCGTTCACGGCCAGGGCTTTCTGCAACTGCTCTTCCGTGACGTCGAGGCCGTCGGTGTCGATCGACGACGTCGGCGGGACGAGACCGATGGGGGTCTCATTGGCGGCGACGTTGCCCTCGACGCGGTCGATGACGTACTTCAGGATGCGGCTGTTCTCGCCGAAGCCGGGCCACAGGAAGCCACCGTCGTCGTCGCGACGGAACCAGTTGACGTAGAAGATCTTCGGGAACTTCGACTCGTCGTTGTTCTTGGCCATGTTGATCCAGTGGC
>JBBSSC010000057.1:0-9508 GCA_038242465.1 Propionibacteriales bacterium
TCCGTCGGCACTGCTCGGTATCGACGCCATCCTGCAGCGCGAAGCCGGTCGCCTCGTACGCGCGGATCGCGGCAGAGTTCCCCTCGATGACCCGCAGGCTCAGCGACCTGCCCGCAGCCCAGCCGATCACGCCATCGATCAACCCGCGTCCCACGCCGCGCGAGCGAGCCTCCGGCGCGACCCACATCGAAACGAGCGCTACGGCATCGTCGACGACTCGGCCCGCCACCATCCCCACCGGCGAGCCATCCGCATACGCGATGAAACACGCATCTGCAGCCAGCAGCTCGCGCCAGCGCTGCTCGGTGTCGTCAGCCCCCGTCCAGGGCAGGACCGACGCTGAGAACGCCTGCCGATCCTCGGTCAACGCCCGATGCCTCAGCCATCGCCAATCGGCCCAGTCATCCGGCCCGACGCGGCGGATCACGCTGCTGGCCTCACGCCGCCGCGCTAGCGAAGGAAGGGATCGATCGCCGCTGCGACGAACAGCAGCGACAGGTACGCATTCGAGTAGTGAAACAAGCGCATGGGCTTGATGACCGAGAGCTCCTCGGTGTCTTGCGCGCGGCTCTTGAGCTCGTAGGCCTCGATCAGGAACACGATGCCCAGCACGATCGCGACGGCCGGATAGAACCAGCCCGTCGCAAGCGGCCACAGCAGCAGCGATACGCCGACCATGACCCACGAGTACAGGACGATCTGCCGGCCGACCTCCGCCGCGGGAGCGACTGAAGGCAGCATCGGCACATTGGCCGCCGAATAGTCCTCGCGATAACGCATCGCGAGAGCCCAGGTATGCGGCGGCGTCCAGAAGAACACCACGGCGAACAGCACGAACGGTGCCCATGCGAGCTCATTGGTGACGGCCGTCCAGCCAATGAGCGCCGGGAAGCAGCCCGCCGCGCCACCCCAAACGACATTCTGGCTGGTCCGGCGCTTGAGGATCATGGTGTAGACGAAGACGTAGAAGGCATTGGCCGCCAGCGCCAGTCCGGCAGACAGCCAGTTGACCCAGAATCCGAGCACGGCGGTCGAGATCACGCCGAGCACGAGGCCGAAGATCAGGGCGTTCCGCTTGGGGATCTGGTGACGGGCTAGCGGACGGCGCGAGGTGCGGCGCATCAGCTGGTCGATGTCGGCGTCGACGACGCAGTTCAGGGCGTTGGCGCTGCCTGCCGACAGCGCTCCGCCCACGAAGGTGGCAATCACGAGCCACAGCGGAGGCACGCCTTCCTGTGCCACGAACATCACCGGAACAGTGGTCAACAGCAGCAGCTCGATGATCCGCGGCTTCGTCAGGGCCACATAGCCCTTGACGACCTCGCTGAACGGCGGGGATGTGGGCACCTCGGAAGAACTGGTGGTGTTCAGATCGACGGCAGTCACGTGCAGCAGTCTAATGGACGCGGGTAGGCTCGACGTGACGGCCTTCGACGCCCATCGGCCAACACACGAGTACCACGATCAGGAGCCCCCGCTGTGACCTCTGGAAGCACCGCCTTGGAGTGGAACGATCTTGACAAGTTGGCCGTTGACACGGTCCGCCTGCTCGCGGCCGATGCCGTGCAGAAGGTCGGCAACGGCCACCCCGGCACCGCGATCAGCCTCGCGCCGGCGGCCTACCTGCTCTACCAGAAGGTCATGCGCCATGACCCCAGCGATCCAGACTGGCTCGGCCGCGACCGCTTCATCCTGTCGTGCGGCCACTCAAGCCTGACGCAGTACATCCAGCTGTACCTGTCGGGCTACCCCATGGGCCTCGACGATCTGAAGAGCCTGCGCACGTGGGGCAGCCAGACCCCCGGCCACCCCGAGTACCGCCACACCCCCGGCGTCGAGGTCACGACCGGCCCGCTCGGCCAGGGCGTCGCCAACGCGGTCGGCATGGCCATGGCCGCCCGCCGCGAGCGGGGACTGCTCGACCCCAACACGGGTGCCGGCGAGAGCCCCTTCGACCACCGCATCTACGTCATCGCATCCGATGGCGATCTGCAGGAGGGCGTCTCGGCTGAGGCCTCCTCGCTCGCGGGCCATCAGAAGCTCGGCAATCTGACGGTCCTGTGGGACGACAACAAGATCTCGATCGAGGACGACACCGACATCGCCTTCACCGAGGATGTTGCGGCCCGTTATGAGGCCTACGGCTGGCATGTCCAGACCGTCGACTGGACCAACGGCGGCACGGGCTACACCGAGGACGTCCAGGCCCTCTGGGATGCCTACCAGGCTGCCGAGGCCGTCACCGACAAGCCCAGCTTCATCAAGCTGCGCACCATCATCGCGTGGCCGACCCCGACGGCCCAGAACACCGGCGGCTCACACGGCTCGGCGCTCGGCGACGACGAGATCAAGGCCACCAAGACGCTCCTAGGCTTCGATCCCGAGCAGACCTTCATCGTCGGCGACGACGTCATCGCGCACACCGAGGCCGCCCGCGACCGCGGCGTCGAGGCCCACAACCAGTGGCAGAAGGGCTTCGACGCGTGGCGTACCGCCGCTCCCGAGGCCGCCGCGCTGCTCGACCGTCTGCAGAAGAGCGAGCTGCCTGCCGACTGGGATGCCGAGCTGCCTGTCTACGAGGCCAGCGAGAAGGGCGTCGCCACTCGCGTCGCGTCCGGCGACTTCCTGTCGGCCGCGGCTCCCAGACTGCCCGAACTATGGGGCGGCTCAGCCGACCTCGCAGGCTCTAACAACACGACTCCCAAGGGCGAGCCGTCATTCATCCCCGCCGAGCACTCGACAGTCAAGTTCCAGGGCGACAAATACGGCCGCGTCCTGCACTTCGGCATCCGCGAGCACGCGATGGGCGCGATCATGAACGGCATGGTCCAGCACGGTCTGACCCGTCCGTACGGCGGAACGTTCCTGGTGTTCAGCGACTACATGCGCCCGTCGGTCCGCCTCGCGGCGCTCCAGGAGCTTCCCGTCACATACGTCTGGACCCACGACTCGATCGGCTTGGGCGAGGACGGCCCGACCCACCAGCCCGTCGAGCACCTCGCTGCCCTGCGCGCGATGCCCGGCCTCGATGTCATCCGCCCTGCGGACGCCAATGAGACTATCGCCGCGTGGCGCACGATCCTCGGCATCACCAACCGGCCGGCCGCGCTGGCGCTGAGCCGCCAGAACGTCCCGACGTTCCCCCGTGGCACCGACGACTCGGGCCAGGAATGGGCATCGGCCGATCTCGTCTCCAAGGGCGCGTACATCCTGCTCGACACCGACGGCGATCCCGACGTCATCCTGTTCGGCACGGGTTCGGAGGTGCAGATCGCGGTCAAGGCACGCGAGCTACTGGCCGCCGACGGAATCTCGGCGCGCGTCGTCTCGATGCCGAGCCGCGAGTGGTTCGAGCAGCAGGACTCGGGCTACCAGAACAACGTCATTCCGCCGACATCGCGCGCCCGCGTCTCGGTCGAGGCCGGCGTGTCGTTCGGCTGGCGCGATCTGGTCGGCGATGCCGGCCGCATCGTGAGCCTCGAGCACTACGGCGCATCCGCCGACTACGCGACGCTCTACGACAAGTTCGGCATCACCGCCGAAGCTGTCGTCGCCGCGGCAAAGGATTCGATCGCTGCCGCAGCGGGCGAGCCGTCCGCCCCGTTCCACGCCCGGCCTGCAGGACCTGTCGGCCCGGGCGACAATGCAGACGTGCCCGCAAAGCACTGATTTGCTCACAGCGGTTCTTTTCACGAAGGAGCACATATGAACGACCGTCTCAAGGCCCTCGCCGACGCGGGAGTTTCCATCTGGCTCGACGATCTGTCCCGCGAGCGCATCGAGTCAGGCAACCTCGCCGAGCTGATCGCGGAGTCGGGCGTCGTGGGCGTCACGACCAACCCATCGATCTTCGCCTCGGCGCTCGCCAAGGGTGAGAAGTACGAACCGCAGGTCGCCGAGCTCAAGGCGAGCGGCGCAGATGTCGCCACTGCCGTGTTCGAGCTCACCACGACGGATGTGCAGAACGGCTGCGACATCCTGATGCCGGTCTACGAGGCCAGCGGTGGCGCCGACGGACGCGTCTCGATCGAGGTCGACCCCGATCTCGCTCGCGACACCGAAGGCACCGTCGCACTAGCTCATCGGCTGTGGGAGCGGGTCAGCCGTCCCAATCTGCTAATCAAGATCCCTGCGACGGTGGAGGGCCTGCCAGCCATCACGTCGGCGATCGCCGAAGGCATCAGCGTCAACGTCACGCTGATCTTCTCGCTTGAGCGTTATCGCGGAGTCATGGATGCCTACCTGGGCGGGCTCGAGCAGGCAGCGGCGGCAGGTCGCGATCTCTCGACGATCCATTCCGTCGCTTCGTTCTTCGTGAGCCGGGTCGACACCGAGGTCGACCGTCGCCTGCCCGAGGGCAGCCCGCTGAGGGGCACCGCGGCGCTGGCCAACGCGCGCTTGGCCTACGAGGCGTACGAACAGATTTTCGGCTCCGAGCGCTTCACGGCACTCAAGGAGCAGGGCGCCAACGCCCAGCGTCCGCTGTGGGCCTCAACCGGCGTCAAGGATCCCGCACTGCCCGACACGCTTTACGTCACTGAGCTCGTGGTCAACAACACCGTCAACACGATGCCCGAGAAAACGCTACAGGCCGTCGCCGATCACGGCGAGATCATCGGCGATCGGGTGCACGGCACGTACGAGGAGTCCCGCGACGCCATCGCTGCCCTCGAACGTGAGGGGATCTCGTACGACGAGGTCGTCAAGGTGCTCGAGGACGAGGGCCTCGAGAAGTTCGAGACCTCGTGGAACGAGCTGCTTGAGACGGTCCGCGTCGAGCTCGACAAGGCCTGAGCCCGTGCCTGGAGAACGGCAAAGCGTCGAGGTAACCCTCGCTGTCCCGGCGGAGCAGGAGTTCGAGGAGGCTCTCGAACGCGCCATAGCCGACCGGGTCGCGTCCCGGATCTCCGCTCAGGATCCCACGCTGTGGGGTCCTGAGGCGGAGTCCGAGGCGAGCATCCGGCTCAGCTGGACCCAGCTGCCCGAGGCTTCGCGGCCGCTCGTCGCCGAGGTCATGGCGCTTCGCGAGGAGTTGTCGGCCCAAGGGCTCGACCACATCGTGCTGTGCGGCATGGGCGGCTCGTCGTTGGCTCCCGAGGTCATCTGCCACACCGCGGGGGTCGAGCTGACGGTTCTGGACTCATCGCATCCCGACATGGTCCGCTCGGTCATCGCCGATCGACTCGACCGAACTATCGTTGTCGTGTCCAGCAAGTCAGGCGGCACGGTCGAGACCGACAGTCAGCGCCGCGCGTACGAGCAGGCATTCGACGACGCTGGCATCGATCCCGTCGCGCGCATCATCATCGTGACCGATCCGGGCTCTCCGCTCGACAAAGAAGCCTCCGAAGCCGGCTATCGCGTGTTCCGTGCCGATCCGCACGTGGGCGGACGCTATTCCGCACTCACAGCATTCGGTCTGGTCCCCAGCGGACTGGCCGGCGCCGACATCGGCGCGCTCCTCGACGATGCGCAGGACGTCGAGCCCCTGCTGTGCGCCGACGATGCGGACAACCCGGCGCTGCGGCTGGGCGTCATGCTCGGCATCGCCAATCGGCACAGTGTCGACAAGCTCGTGCTGGCCGACCTGACCCGGCACGGTGTCGGCGACTGGATCGAGCAGCTCGTGGCCGAGTCGACGGGCAAGGACGGCAACGGCATCCTCCCGGTCGTCGTACCGTTCGAGAGTGCCACGAACTTCAATCCCAGCACGCCCGACGAAGTGCTGGTCTCGATCGGCACGCTCGAGGTGCCCGAGGCCCAGTCGGGCTTCGCCGCAGCGATCGACGCACCCCTCGGCGGACAGATGCAGCTGTGGGAGGTCGCCGTTGCGGTGACCGGCCGGCTGATCGGCATCGATCCATTCGATCAGCCAGATGTCGAGAGTGCCAAGAAGGCCGCCCGCGAGCTACTCAGCGGCGGCGGAACGGTCCCGACCCCCGACTTCTCCGAGGGCGGAATCGATGTCTACGGTGCAGGCGACTCGCTCGCGCAGGCTGTGCGCACCTTGCTCGATCAGGTCGATCTGAAGCATGGCTACCTCGCGATCCAGGTGTACCTCGACCGGCTCGCTTATGCCGACTTCGCCGACGTCCGCGAAGGCACTGCAGCACGTCTCGACAGACCCGTGACGTTCGGCTGGGGACCCCGGTTCCTGCACTCGACCGGCCAGTACCACAAGGGTGGCACCCCCAACGGTGTCTTCCTGCAGGTCACGGGCACCCCGGTCGAGGATCTCTCGATTAAGGGCCGCGACTTCACCTTCGGCTCGTTTATCGACTCGCAGGCCGCGGGCGACGCGGCAGTCCTGCGCGATCATGGCCGGCCGGTTCTTCGCCTGCACCTGCATGATGTCCCCACCGGTCTGGCCCGCATCCGCGAGCTCCTGGCGAACGATCAGCCGTCATGACCGACAACCCGCTGAGAGACGTCCGCGACCGCCGACTCCCCCGCATCGCCGGGCCATGCAGCCTGATCATGTTCGGTGTGACGGGTGATCTGGCCAAGAAGAAGCTCCTGCCCGCGGTCTACGACCTCGCCAACCGAGGGCTGCTCCCCCCAGGCTTCGCACTCGTCGGCTTCGCGCGTCACGACTTCGGCACCGCGACCTTCGCCAAGCTCATCAAGCAGGCGGCCAAGGACGGCGCGCGCACACCCTGGAGCGAGTCGGTCTGGAAGCAGCTCGCCGCAGGCATCCGCTTCGTGCCCGGGGAATTCGACGACGACGACGCGTGGGAGCGTCTCGCCGACACGATGGCCGAGCTCGACGAGCAGCAGGGCACCGGCGGAAATCATGCGTTCTACCTGTCGATCCCGCCCAGTCTGTTCCCCGTCGTCGTCTCGCAGATCAAGAAGCACGGTCTCGCAGAGTCGTCCGAGGGATGGCGCCGCGTCGTCATCGAGAAGCCGTTCGGCCACGACCTCGCCTCCGCCGAGGAGCTCAACCGGATGGTCGCCGATGTCTTCGACCGTGAGTCTGTCTTTCGCATCGACCACTACCTCGGCAAGGAGACGGTGCAGAACATCCTGGCATTCCGGTTCGCCAATGGCATGTTCGAACCGATCTGGAACGGCCACTACGTCGATCACGTGCAGATCACAATGGCCGAGGACATCGGCATCGGCTCGCGTGCCGGATACTACGACGGCATCGGCGCCGCCCGCGATGTGATTCAGAATCACCTGCTGCAGCTCATGGCGCTCATCGCGATGGAGGAGCCGGTCTCGTTCAACGCGTCGAGCTTGCGCCTCGAGAAGCAGAAGATCCTTGCCAACGCCCGTCCTGCCGAGCGGATGGACCTGCACACCGCGCAGGCGCAGTACCTCGCGGGCTGGGCCGGCGGCGAGAAGGTCCGCGGGTACCTCGAGGAGGACGGCGTCCCCGACGGATCACACGCCGAGACGTACGCCGCGATCCGCGTCGACATCTCCACGCGTCGTTGGGCCGGAGTCCCGTTCTACCTGCGTACTGGCAAGCGTCTGGGTCGCCGCGTCACGGAGGTCGCTGTCATCTTCAAGCGTGCGCCTCACCAGCCATTCAACAAAAACGACGTCGAGGAGCTCGGTCAGAACGCCCTCGTCATGCGCATCCAGCCCGATGAGGGGGTGACGTTGCGCTTCGGTGCCAAAGTGCCTGGCACCACGATGGAGATCCGCGATGTCAACATGGACTTCGCTTACGGCGGAGCCTTCGTCGAGAGCAGCCCCGAGGCATACGAGCGGCTCATCCTCGATGTCCTGCTGGGCGATCCCCCGCTGTTCCCGCAGCATGAGGAGGTCGAACTCGCCTGGCGCATCCTCGACCCCGTCATCGCCCACTGGAAGCGGCAGAAGAACATCGACACCTACCCGTCCGGAACCTGGGGACCCGCCTCGGCGGATGCCATGATGGCCCGCGACGGTCGCACCTGGAGAAGGCCCTAGATGGAGATCACACTCGAGAAGACCAACTCGTCGCGCATCGCCAGGGCACTGGTCAAGGCGCGCTCGGCGGCAGGCAGTCCCGCGATGGACATGGTGCTGACGCTGCTGGTCGTGACCGACGACGAAAACGTGGCCGAGGCACTCAAGACCGCCACGACGTTGTCGCGCGAGCATCCATCGCGTGTCATCGGCGTCATCCTGGGAGACGGTCGCGGTGCGGCACGGCTCAATGCCAAGGTACGGGTCGGTGAGAACTCGTCTGGCGAGTCGATCCTGCTGCGCATCTCCGGCGAGCTGACCAAGCACGCCGAGTCCGTCGTCCTGCCGCTTCTACTACCTGACTCCCCCGTCGTCGTGTGGTGGCCGGGCAAGCCGCCTGCCGTGCCGTCCCACGACGCCATCGGCCAGCTGGCCCGCCGACGCCTGACGGATGCCGAGGCCACCGACTCCCCGGTCCGATCGCTCAAATCGGTCGCTCGCGCCTATGCCGCGGGTGACACCGACCTGTCGTGGACGCGCCTGACACCGTGGCGCGCTCTACTCGCGGCAGCGCTCGACCAGTCCACCGGCACCGTCACGGGCGGCACAGTCGTCGCAGGAACAGGCAATCCCGCTGCGACGCTGCTCGTCGCATGGCTCGAGAGCCGTCTGAAGGTCTCGATCGTCTCCAAGCGCAGCGAGACCGACCAGATCGCATCGGTCGTGCTTCACACCACCGAGGGCGATGTCGTGATCGAACGCGTCGACTCGACCTCGTGCCACTTCAGCGTGCCAGGATCATCCCCGCGTCAGGTGCCACTCGGTCCTCGCACGCTGGCCGAGCTGCTGGCCGAGGATCTGCGCCGACTCGATGCCGACGACGTCTACGCCGAGACGATCCTGCACATGCTGGACGCCTCTTGAGTATCGAGGTGTGGCCCGATGCCGACGCTCTCGCACAAGCCATCGCCGAGCGTATCGTCGATCGGCTCGCGCAGGTACAGCGTTCCGGACTCACGCCGGCGATCGTCCTGACGGGTGGCACGATCGCCACCGCTGCCTACCAACGCATCGTGGCCGGCGATGTCGACTGGACCGACGTCGACTTCTACTGGGGCGATGAGCGCTTTGTGCCGCCCGGTCACCCCGACCGCAATGACCAGCAGGCTCGAGATGCCTTCCTGACACGCCTGGGAGTGCCGGGGGCGCGCATCCATGCAATGCCGGCCCACGGCTGCGAGCACAGCATGGCCAAGGCGGCAGACGAGTACGCAGCCGCCTTGCCCGCAACACCCTTCGATCTCGTCCTGCACGGCATGGGCCCCGACGGGCACATCGCCTCACTATTTCCCGGCCACTCGCAGGTGCGCGAGACCGTCCGCAAGGCAGTCGAGATCTTCGACTCCCCCAAGCCTCCCGCACAGCGCCTTTCGCTGACGCTTCCGGCACTCAACAACGCCCACAGCGTGTGGCTGCTGGTCTCGGGCGACGGCAAGGCTGAAGCAGTGGCCCGAGCGCACGGCGGCGCATCGCTTGACGAGATACCTGCGACCGGCGCTCACGGTGTCACCGAAACTATCTGGCTGCTCGACGAGGCGGCCGCCAA
>JBBSSC010000058.1:0-9481 GCA_038242465.1 Propionibacteriales bacterium
CGCAGCGCATCGAGGAGTTTGGTCTTGCCGTGGTCGACGTGACCCATGACAGTGACGACGGGAGGACGCGCGACGAGATCTTCCTCGACGCCCTCGTCCTCGCCGAACTCGATGTCGAAGGACTCGAGCAGCTCGCGGTCCTCGTCCTCGGGCGAGATGACCTCGACGTTGTAGTTGAGCTCTTCACCCAGGAGCAGCAGCGTTTCGTCATTGGCCGACTGGGTCGCCGTGACGACCTCACCGAGGTGGAACAGCACCTCGACGAGCGATGCGGAGTCTGCGCCGATCTTGTCGGCGAAGTCTGCCAGCGAGGATCCGCGCGTCAGGCGAACCGATTCGCCGTTGCCCTTGCGAACGCGGACGCCACCGATGGCCGGCGCCTGCATCTGGTCGAATTCCTGACGCTTCGCGCGCTTGCTCTTGCGTCCACGACGGACGGGTCCACCGGCGCGACCGAAGGCACCCTGTGTGCCACCACGCGTGTTGCGGCCAGCGGGGCCACCCGTACGCGGGGGTCCGCTGAATCCGCCGCCGCCGGGACGACCGGGAGCACCGCCACCGGCTCCGCCGCCGGGACGACCGGCGAATCCGCCGCCGCCTCCGCCGCCGGGACGACCGGGAGCTCCACCGCCACCGGGACGACCACCGGGAGCGCCACCGGGACGACCGGGACCGCCACGGTTAGCCGAAGGACCGGAGAGGCCCGACTGACGCGGCATCATGGCCGGGTTGGGACGAGGCATTCCGCCAGCGGCCGGGGGCGTGCCGCCCTCAGCGCGTGCGGCGGGGGGACGCGGGGTGTTGCCCTGCATGCCCTGCTTCGAGGAGAACGGGTTGTTGCCTGGGCGTGCGCCACCTGCTGCAGGCGGGCGCGGGCCGGGCGTCGGGCCGGGCTTGCGCGCTGCGGGAGCACCCGGGGTAGGTGCAGCAGCAGCTGCGGGAGCTGCCGGGGCTGCAGGCGCGGCCGGGGCTGTGGGAGCCTCGGCGACGGGAGCCGGTGCGGGCTTGCGGGGACCGGGAACCGGTCCACCGGGCGTCCGCGGCGGGGTCGGTGCCGAGGTGGCAGCCGGCGAGGCGGGTGCCACAGGCGCTGCAGGCGCAGCCGGTGCTGCGGGCGCGGCCTGAGCCGTGGCGGCTGCGGGGGCCGCAGGTCCGGGCTTGGGTCCCGGCTTGGCGCCGGACTTCTTGGCACCCTGCGCGCGCAGGGCTTCACCGTGCACCTCGTTGAGGCGACGGACGACGGGGGCTTCTACGGTCGAGGAGGCCGACTTCACATACTCACCCATGTCTTTCAGGGTGCTGAGAACGACCTTGCTCTCGACGCCGAACTCGCGTGCGAGCTCGTGGACTCTTACAGCCACTTTTCTCCTTCAGGGGGGTCCGACCCCGAAGGAGGATCAGACCACTAGTTGACGAACGTGCTCATTGCGCAGTACTCATCGCGCAGTACTCATCGGTTCGAACTCATCGGCATAGTCATGAGCGATTGCTCCGATTTCGTGTCGGGGAGCGTGGCGGTTGCACACGCAACATGTGGTCAAGCTGTAGTACTTGTTTCATCGACGATGGCCGCGAGTGCATCCAGATCGAGTGGTCCTTCGATTCGAAGGGCCCGCCCGAATGCCTTACGGCGTGTCGCGAACTCCAGGCACCGGACCGTGGGGTGCAGATGCGCCCCTCGTCCCGGAAGCGTTCCGCGCAGATCGGGTGTCACGACGACTGTCGTGGGCTCCTGAACTGCGACGACTCGCACCAGAGTGATCTTGTCCGCACGCTGCCTACAACCAATGCAGGTCCGGACGACCTCGACCAGTCTACCCGTTTTGCGCGGAGGCTGCGCCATCGGTCACGAGCCCTCGGCCGGGATGACCTCGGTGTCGGATCGGATGTCGATGCGCCAACCGGTCAGCTTCGCGGCAAGGCGGGCATTCTGGCCCTCTTTGCCAATCGCGAGGGACAGCTGGAAGTCGGGAACCACGACACGCGCGGAGCGTGCGGCCACGTCGGTCAGCGTGACGCTCTTGACCTGCGAAGGCGACAGCGCGTACCCGATGAACTCGGCCGGATCGTCGCTGTAGTCGACGATGTCGATCTTCTCGCCGTGCAGCTCGTGCATCACGTTGCGGACGCGCGAGCCCATCGGGCCGATGCACGATCCCTTGGCGTTGACGCCCGAGATGTTGGCGCGGACCGCGATCTTGCTGCGGTGTCCGGCTTCGCGAGCGATAGCAACGATCTCGACGGAGCCGTCCGCGATCTCGGGCACCTCGAGCGCGAACAGCAGCTTGACCAAGTTGGGGTGTGTGCGCGAGACCTTGACCTTCGGTCCGCGCATGCCCTTCTCGACCTCGTAGACATATGCCTTGAGCCGCTCGCCGTGCGCGTACTTCTCTTCGGGTACGCGCTCGGTGCTGGTCAAGATGGCCTCGATGCGACCTATGTCGAGCATCACGTCGCGAGGGTTGCGACCCTGCTGGATAACACCCGAGACGATATCGCCGACCTTGCCGGAGAACTCACCGAACTTCGACTCGTCCTCGGCGTCGCGGATACGCTGCATGATGAGTTGGCGCGCGATCGTCGCAGCGAAACGGCCGAAATCGTCGGGCGTGTCGTCAAACTCGGGCGTGAAGCCTCCGTCGACGCGCACAGGGGCTGGCGCCGGCTCTTCACCGTCGAGGGGCTCCGGAACGGGCGGTGCGGGGAGACGCTCCTTGGCCCACACCGTGATGTGGCCCGTCTTGCGGTCGAGCTCGACTCGCGAGTGCGGGTGAGACCCTCCGACCTTGTGATAGGCCGAGAGAAGGGCCGTCTCGATGGCCTCGCAGACCACCTCGAAAGGGATGTCCTTCTCGCGTTCGAGGGCGCGCAGTGCCGCCATGTCGATGTCCATCAGGCGTCCGTCCGGTTGAGCTCGATCTGTACGAGCGCGGATGTGATCTGGTCATAGGTGAAGCGAGTCGTCGTACGACCGACGATCTCGACTCCGGTGTCGTCGCTGGCACCGATACGGCCGTCGAGCGAAGAGTCGTCGTCGGCAAGCCTGATCCGTACGAGACGACCCTCGTTGCGGCCCCAGTGGCGAGGCAGTGTGAGCGGTCGGTCGACGCCGCGCGACGTGACTTCGAGGGTGTAGGGCTGCTCCCCCATGATGTCGGAGGAGTCGAGAACCTCCGAGAGCGCGCGGGTCGCATCCGTGATGTGGTCGATACCGACACCACCGTCGCGGTCAACCGCGACGCGCAGGACGCGCTTGTTACCCGCCGGCGTGAGCTCGAGGGCTTCCAGGTCGAGCCCGAGCGATGACACGGTCGTCTCGACGAGGGTCTCCAGACTGTCCGTCATGGGCGTCCTCCGTCTTCTGTTGTGGGCACCGAGTCGTGGGTGCCATGTGCGCCGTGGTTCAGCGAAGACCAAGCCTACCGAACGTGGGACCCTCAATCGGACGCCTGAGCCCCGATCGGGCTGTCGCGTGCAACACCCTCGGGAAAAGTCGCATAGACAGGGTGTGAGCATCGAGCCTTCAGACGCAGAGCTTCTCCTGCGGTCCCGTACCAGCGCCGAGGCGTTCGGCGTGATCTACGAGCGCCACACCGATGCCGTGTTCCGGTATCTGTCGCGCAGAGTCGGGGCCGACGCCGCCGAAGATCTACTCGGCGATGTCTTCGCCGCGGCCATCGACGCGCGCCTGCGAGCCAGCCCGCATTCCAGCGGCTCGGCGCTGCCCTGGCTCTACGGCATCGCGAAGAACGTCCTGCGCGCCCATCCACGTCAACGCGGCGCGCCGGGCAGCTCATCCGCCGAGTACGCCATGGACTGGGACGCGGTCGACGCCCGCCTCGACGCATCGGGCCAGCGGGAAGGCCTTCGCCTGGCACTCGACGCGCTGTCCCCCGCCGATCGTGAGGTGCTGCTCGTCGCGTGGGAGCACCTCACGGTCTCCGAAGCGGCCGAGTCGCTCGACATCACCGCCGTGGCCGCCAGAAGTCGGCTGCACCGCGCCCGGGCACGCGCCAGGGCAGCCCTGCTCACGCCCCCTCTCCAGACCGATCGACAGGAATCATGACCATGAACCTCGATGACATTCTCGATGCCACGCGCGACGTGGCCGGCGCACCCGATGACGTTCGCGATCTCGTCAGGACTCAGACCGTGAGCGCCACGCAGGCCAGCGTCGAGCGCATCGCCCACCTCTCGAAGGTCCGCATCAGGCGACGCCGTCGCGTCCGCGTCGTGGCTGTGGGGCGGCCGCAGCGGCGGTCGCCGTCGTGGCGGTCCGGCTGAACATGTCTCCCGTCACGCCGTCTCCCACCGAACCGCCGCGTGCGGCACCGCCCATCGAGGCGGTCGAGTTCACGACGGCCTCGCAGGTCCTGACCGCCGCGAGCGGTGCCGCAGTCGAAGGTGGCGCTGATGCGTCCACCGCCGAGTACTGGCGGGTCGAATCGGAGTACCAGCAGGACGATGACACCGTGAGCAGACGGATCTTCTGGCAAGGTCACACCTCGCCGGGCTATCTGTACGACGAGGGATTCGGCAACGGCGAGGCCCGCCGCACGAAGATGCCGACGGCCACGTTCTCGTTCGAACAGAAATCCCTGACGTGGGACGAGCTGACGGGCCTGACCACATCGCCCAGGAAGCTCGTCGAGCTCCTACGGGCCGACACAGGGGGGGCTCAGCAAGGACAGGGGTCCCGACTACTACGCGTTCAAGCAGCTGGGAGAGCTGCTGGGCGAGAGCCCGGCTCCCCCGGCCCTGCGCAAGGCGCTGTGGAAGGCGGCGGCAATGCTCGACGGATCCTCGAACGACGGCCCGACGACCGACGCGCTGGGCCGCGCCGGATACGCGATCAGTCAGTGGGACCTGACCTACGTCGTCGCGCCGGAGACGGGCGAACTGCTGGAGTACCGGATTCGCCGCATCGCCCCATCCACGTCCACCTACCGACTGACCTACGTCTCCCGGGGTCCGGCCGATTCGGCGCGTTGGCCGGAGTAGGCAAGGCCGCCTCGGGCGGTCCGATAGCCTTCCGGGGTGATCAGTCGACGTGTCCTTCTCGGCACGGGGGCTGTCATCGTGGCCGCCGGCGGTCTGATCGGCGGCGCACACGCGACGCACCGACTGGATGATCTGGCCGATGCCGTAGGACTCAAGCCGAAGCCGCAGCCCGATCCGGCCGACGACAGGCTGTTGCGGTCGGCAGCGACCGCTCAGGCCGCACTGCTCGCGGCGGTCGAGGCCACGGCGGCCCGCCACACAGCTCTCGAGCTGGCACAGTTCGTGGCCATCGGGCGCGAACAGCTCGATGCGCTGGGCGGATCCACAGCCGCTACCGACATCACTCCCCCGCCCGACGATCAGGCAGCTGCCCTGACCGCGCTGGTCACCGCCTATCGCTCCGAGTCGTCGGCCCGCGCGAAGCAGGCCACGGCGGCAGCCTCCCCCGAGCTAGCCCGCGTGCTGGCGTCCATGTCGGCGGGACTGTTCCAGTGCGCCCGGACAGTTGGTGCCGCATGACGACCCAGACCGATGCGCTGCAACGCCGGCTCGCGCTCGAGCACGAGGCCGTGTGGCTGTACCCACTGATCGGCGCACGCTTCGACGAGCTGACGAAGCTCGCCAGGACGTCGTTCGTGACTCATCGCGACACGCGCGACGAGGTGCTGGCCCGACTGCGGGCGCTGGGGGTCGAGCCGGTCGCCACTGAGCTGTCGTACGACGTAGGACCGCTGTCGAGTCCCGCAGAGGCCCGCGAGGCGGCTCGCTCGCTGGAAGCCGGTATCAGCGCCGCCTGCCTGATGCTCGTCGGCATCACCGAAGACGATGTACGCCAGTACTCGATCAAGAGTCTGATCAGGTCGGCCCGAGCCGAGCTGACCTGGGGAGCAGAGCCGCAGGCCTTCCCCGGCCTCCCCTGACCCTGACCCTGTCGCGGCCACGAGATAGGGGCCGAGAAATCTGGGCTTGCCCGGGCTAGCGCGGACAAACCCAGATTTTCACGTCCGGGTCGTGTCGGGCTAGGCGCGGATGGCAGCCACCAGATCAGCCAACGCGACGTCCTGCTTGGCTCCGGTGGCGCGATCCTTGACCTCGACCACTCCGTCGACGAGACCCTTGCCGACCACAACGATCGTCGGGACGCCGATCAGCTCGGCGTCCTTGAACTTCACGCCGGGTGAGACCTTGCCCAGGCGGTCGTCGAACAGGACGTCGAAGCCCTCGCCGACCAGATCCGCGTAGACCTGTTCCGCGCCCGCAACGACGGTCTCGTCCTTGCCGGCGACGATCAGATGGACATCGAACGGTGCGAGCTCCTTGGGCCACACGAGTCCGGCATCGTCATGTGCGTACTCGGCGACAGCCGCGACGGCACGCGAGACGCCGACGCCGTACGAGCCCATCGTGACGGTGACGAGCTTGCCGTTCTCGTCGAGCACCTTCAGATCGAGCGACTCCGCGTACTTGCGGCCGAGCTGGAAGATGTGACCCATCTCGATACCGCGAGCCAGCGAGAGCGGACCCGAGCCGTCGGGCGCAGGATCGCCGGCGCGCACCTCGGCGGCCTCGATCGTGCCGTCGGCGGTGAAGTCGCGTCCCGCGACCAGATCGATGACGTGCGAGCCCTGGACGGTCGCGCCGGTGACCCAACTGCTGCCCTCGACGACGCGCGGATCGGTCAGGTAGCGGATGCCGGTCGTGCTCTCGGCGCCCAGCGCACCGGGTCCGATGTAGCCCTTGACCAGGCCGGGATGTGCCGCGAAGTCCTTTTCCTCGAACGCCTCCACCTCGGCGGGCGCAACCTGCGCCTCGAGCCGCTTGGCGTCGACCTCACGATCGCCGGGCAGGCCGATCGCGACGGGCTCGCGGGTGCCGTCGGGGTGACGCAGGATAACCAGGACATTCTTGAGCGTATCGCTCGCGGCCCACGGGCGATCATCTCGCGGGAACGCTGCGTTCAGGTGGTCGACCAGTGTGTCGATCGTGGGGGTGTCGGGCGTCTTCTCGGCGTGAGCCGCAGGCGCAGCAGAGAAGTCGAGAGCATCGGGAACGACGGTCGTGACGGCCTCGACGTTGGCCGCAAAGCCACCGGGTGAGCGGACGAAGGTGTCCTCCCCCGTCTCGGAAACCGCGAGGAACTCCTCGCTGGCCGATCCGCCCATGGCACCGGACGTCGCGTGCACGATGACGTACTCGAAGCCGAGCCGGTCGAAGATCTTGATGTACGCCTCGCGATGCGCCTGGTACGCGGCCTCCAGGCCGGAATCGTGCACGTCGAACGAGTACGAGTCCTTCATGATGAACTCGCGGCCACGCAGGATGCCCGCACGCGGACGCGCTTCATCGCGGTACTTCGTCTGGATCTGGTACAGGCTGAGCGGCAGATCCTTGTACGACGAGTACATGTCCTTGACCATGAGCGTGAAGAGCTCCTCGTGGGTCGGGCCGAGCAGCATGTCATTGCCCTTGCGGTCCTTGACCCGGAACAGGTTGGGGCCGTACTCCTCCCAGCGCCCCGTCGCCTCGTACGGCTCACGCGGCAGCAGCGCGGGGAATCGCACTTCCTGAGAGCCGATCGCGTCCATCTCCTCGCGGACGATCGCCTCGACCTTGCCGAGCACCTTGAGTCCGAGCGGCAGCCACGAGTAGATGCCGGGCGCGATCCTACGGACGTAGCCGGCACGCACCAGGAGCTTGTGGCTCGGCACCTCGGCATCGGCGGGATCGTCACGGAGAGTGCGGAGGAAGAGCCGGGTCATACGCATGGGTCGAGCCTATCGGTCGGGCTCCGCGTGTCCGGAGGCCGCCGAACCCACGACTAGTGTCGGGCCGCCTTCAGGGCGATACGCATCATGGGCGCCTGCATGGGAAGCCGCAGGATCATGCCGACCTTGTACCAACCTGGCGTCTTGTGGTTCCTGACCGCATCGGCCGTCATCTGCACATTAGCCGGGAAGACAGCCGCGAGCAGACCCATCGCACCCAAGCCGCCCAGGCGTCGAGTACGCGGGTGGAGCAGCATCGCGCCGGTTGCGATCTCGACGACGCCGGAGGCGTACACGAGCTCCTTCTTGCGGGGCAGGAACTTCGGCACGATGTTCTCGAAGGGCCGAGGTGTGGCGAAGTGCAGGATGCCCATGCCAACGAAGGCGCCGGCCATGATCTTGACGTCTCGGCTCATGCGGCCGAGCCTAGCGGCCCACATGGTCGAAACCGTGGTCACACCAGGATCGAGGCAAAGGTCTCTGTGTGCTCGAAGCCGGCCCGCTCATAGGCTCGACGCGCCGCGATGTTGTGATCGTTGACGTAGAGCGTGACGATCGGGGCGACGGTCTGACGTACCAGGTTGACCACGGCAGCTACCGCCGGCGCCGCGATGCCCTGGCCCCGCAGGTCGGGATGTACGTAGACGCCTTGCAGCTGGCATGCGTGGGTCGTCGCGGCCCCCACCTCGGTCTTAAACAGCACCTCGCCGTCCTCGATGATCGCGAACGACCAGCCATGGCTGATCAGCTGGGCGACGCGGGCGCGATAGCCGTTGCGGTTGCCGACTTCAGGGTCGACGCCGACCTCCTCGGTGAACATCGCGACACACGCCGGATAGATCGTGTCGAACTCGTCGATCAGGACGGGGCGCACGCGCGGATCCGGCGTCAGCGGGCTGTCGTGCTTCAGCACCATGAAGGGCTGATCCAGTCGCGGTGACCGCGCCGGGCCCCACCGCGATTCGAGCAGCTTCCACAACGGCAGCACGGCGTCACGTGGACCAACGATCGATGACGGCCGGACACCATCGGTCAAAATCTGCTCGGCGAACCGCTCGATCGCGACGGGCGTCGCCTCTACCGGGACGATATTGGCACCGATATGACAGGCCGACACCAGCGCGCCGTCCTCGAAATAGCCCCAGATCTGGCCACCGAGCCACTGAGTCTGCAGCCTGGTCGCATCGACACGGTTGCGGACGAAGAGGTTGACCAACCGATCGCGATCAAGCAGATCCTGCAGCTCGGGCAGATCGCGTGGCGTGAGCGCGCGCACCTGCGTCGTCGTCTTCAGCACTGCGCCTCCCGGGGTGGTGAGTACAGCCTACGGCGATCCACGTGCTGCGATCTGATCGGGTTCAGCTGACGGTAACCGCCGCAGAACCGCCCTCGACGGGCTCCATGCCCTCGGCGAGTCGCAGGGCTTCTTCGATCAGCGTCTCGACGATCTTCGACTCGGGGACGGTTTTGATGACCTCACCCTTGACGAAGATCTGGCCCTTGCCATTGCCCGATGCCACACCGAGATCGGCTTCGCGCGCCTCACCCGGCCCGTTGACGACGCAACCCATGACAGCGACGCGCAGCGGGACCTCCATGCCCTCAAGACCTGCGGTGACCTGCTCGGCCAGCGTGTAGACATCGACCTGTGCGCGTCCGCAGGACGGGCATGACACGATCTCGAGCTTGCGCTCACGCAGGTTGAGCGACTGCAG
>JBBSSC010000059.1:0-9446 GCA_038242465.1 Propionibacteriales bacterium
CGTTCGGAAGCGAGGATGAGGTCGCAGGCCACCGCGATCTCGAATGCCCACGTCAGGGTCAGCCCGTGTGCGGCGAAGAATGTCGGGAACTCCAGCTCGTCGATCCGGGTAGGCAGCTGCAGCATCCGGTCGTAGAGCACCTTGGTGTCTGCCCGGGTCTTCTGCGAGTAGAACTGCGCAACATCCACGCCGCCGGAGACCAGCTTGCCCTCGGCGCGGATCAGCAGAGCCCTCGGCGGATCGGTCACGACCGCGTCGAGCGCGCGATCGAAGTCGGCGTGCAGCTGCAACGAGTAGAGGTTGACCGGCGGGTCACTGAACGTAAGGACTGCGATATCGCCGTCAACCCGCTCGACCGACACCGTCATCGGGCGGATCCGGCCGGATCGTACGAGCCGCCTTTGTCGGCAATCGCAGCGCGGACGGCCAGTGAGGCACCGAGGATGGCGGCCAGCAACAGAAGAATGCGGAAAGGGCGTCGCCCGGTGGACTTCGACATGCGCCCACGATAGCCGTCAGATCAGTTCGCCCGCTCCCCGCCAGCCGCCGCGAGGAAGTTGGCCCGACGTGAAAAGATGGGTTTCACCACACTGAAAGGAACCATCCTGTGGCCTCGCAGCTCATCGCGACCTTCTCGACCAACTATGGCGACATCGTCGTGAACCTCTTCCCCGATCACGCTCCCAAGACGGTCGACAACTTCGTCGGTCTCGCCGAGGGCACGAAGGAATTCGTCGACCCGGCTACCGGCCAGGTCGCGACCAAGCCGTTCTACGACGGACTGGTCTTCCATCGCATCATCGCCAACTTCATGCTGCAGGGCGGCGACCCGCTCGGCACCGGCACCGGCGGCCCGGGCTATCAGTTCGAGGATGAGTTCCACCCCGATCTGCGCTTCGATAAGCCGTATCTGCTCGCGATGGCCAACGCCGGACCGGGCACCAATGGCTCGCAGTTCTTCATCACGTTGGTTCCGACCGACTGGCTCAACCGCAAGCACACGATCTTCGGTGAAGTTGCCGACGCGGACAGCCGCGCGGTCGTCGACGCAATCGGCAAGGTCTCGACCGATGGGTTCGATCGTCCGGCGAAGCCTGTCGTGGTCGAGAAGCTCACGATCGCCCGCTCCGACAGCTAGTCGAAGTGAACCTCCCGGCGGAGGACTATCGCTGCTACCGCCACCCCGACCGTGAGGCGTATATCTCGTGTCAACGGTGCGAGCGGCTGATCTGTCCTGAGTGCATGCGAGATGCATCCGTCGGGTTCCAGTGCCCCTCATGCGTCGTCGAGGGTGCCAAGACGATTCGTGCCCCCCGCACAGTTGCGGGGGGCGCGATCTCTGGCCGCGAAGGCGTTGTCTCGCTGACGCTGATCGGGCTCAATGTTCTTGCCTTCGTCCTGACGATGGCGTCCGGTGGTAATTCCGGCACGATCTTCCAGTCCGGGGCGATGCTCTCGTCGACGGTCATCACGCCGTCAGGCGAAATCCTGACCGGCGTCGCAGATGGCGACTACTGGCGTCTCATCACGTCGACCTTCCTGCATCGCGATGTCCTGCACATCGCGTTCAACATGTACGCGCTCTACCTGTTCGGGCCATTCGTCGAACGGGCCCTGGGGATCCCGCGATTCGTCGCGGCTTATCTCTCCGTCGCGGTCATCGGGTCTGTGTTCGTCTACTTGCTGTCGTCTCCCTATGCCCTGACGATCGGGGCTTCCGGTGCAGTGTTCGGCCTGTTCGGCATGGCCCTGATGCTCCTGCTGAAGGCTAAGCAGGACGTCAGGACGCTCCTGATGCTGCTGGGTATCAACGCAATCATCGGCTTCACCGCAAACGGGATCAGCTGGGAGGCGCACCTCGGCGGCTTCATTGGCGGCGTCATTCTGGGTGCCGCCTTCGCGTACGCTCCGCGCGACCGCAAGGGCGTGACTCAGCTCGTGGTTTTTGCGGGCCTGTGGACAGCGATGATTATCGCCATCGTGCTCAGGACGCTCGACCTCACGTCCTGATCCGAATAACAGCCTTCAGCCTCGAGTTACACGCGTGTGATTATCAACAACTGTGCACACACATGTGGATAACTACACGGGTGTAGTTCACTCCCACTTCATGGCGAATCCGAAGGCCGCCACGATGAAGCCCATGCCGATGACCAGGTTCCAGTTGCCGAGGTCTTGGTACCACTGCAGGAACGACGGATAGTCGATCGACTGGCCGTTGAGCACGTAGAAGACCACGATCCAGATCAGACCGATGATCGCGGAGCCCATCATGGCCGGGGCCGCCCAACGGTTGCCGATCTTCTGGGCGCGCGGGCCCTTGGGGGTCTTGTCTCTGGCCACAACGTCTCCGGTGGGTCATTGCGGCTCGCCGGCCGCTTCAGTGGGTGGACTCCGCTAGCCTAGTGGTCAAGCGGGTGCGGAGGGAGTTCGGCATGGCCAAGGGGGGCTCCCACGCAAGGCAACGATGGCCGCTGGCTGTGTTGGGCGTGTTCACGCTGACCGGCTTCCTGTTCGTGTCCGCCTCGATCAACGCCGACGGCGACGATCTACGTCCGGCCGGTGGCGACATCGCATCGTTACTCCGCGACCGTGCCCATCGCATCGACGAACGGCGCGATGATGCCCGTGCACTGCGTGCCGAGATCGATCAGCTCTCCTCCAGCATCGGCGGCGAAGAGCTCGACGATCTGCGTGCCAAGGTCCGCAAGCTCGAACCCACGATAGGACTGGTCGCCGTGCGCGGTCCTGGGGTGCGGGTGACACTGACCGATGCGCCACGCGATGGACCAGATCCCGACATCGATCCCAATGAGCTCGTGGTCCACCAGCAGGACATCCAGGCCTATGTCAACGCCCTGTGGGCTGGCGGTGCCGAAGCGGTCTCGCTGCAGGGCCAACGGCTCATGACCACGACCGGCATCAAGTGCGTCGGCAACTCGGTCGTCCTCGACGGCGTCGCCTACTCACCGCCATATGTCATCGAGGCGATCGGCGACACGTCCGAGATGAATCGATCCATGGCCACGACGCCCAGAACGTCGATCTACGCCGAGTACCACGAGAGCTACGACCTCGGCCTCGAGATCGAGCAGCTCGACGCCGTCGAGGTCAAGGCCTATGCCAACCCCATCGAGTTGGGGCACGCCCGCGTCGCGAGCTGAGCCGCGAGCCTCAGTCGCCGCCGTTCTCCTCGTTGCCTAGACCGAGGTCTCCACCGTCGGTGTTGCCGTCGGTGGGCTCCGGGGTCGGGGCCTCGGCGGGCTTGGTCGACACCGTAAGCGTGACCGTGGAGCCGATCGGCGCCTGGCCACCCGCCGGCGACTGACGCGTCACGACACCTGCGTCCTCTGTGGAGTTTGGATCGTCCTGGGTCTCGACCTTGAGGCCGAGATCGGTGAGCCGCGTGCGAGCCTCTTCGAGATCATTGCCGATGACATCGGGCACATTGACCGAGCCGCGCGAGACGATCAGGGCGACGGGCGATCCGACGTTGACCTTCTGCCCGGCGGGTGGATCGGTGTTGATGACCTCGTCGCGGGGCTGGCTGCTGTCCTGGATCTGCTTGGTTACCTTGAGGCCCATCCCGTCCAGGAGCTCCTTGGCGCGGTCGTAGGTGTACCCGGTCAGCACCGGGACCTCGACCTGCTCTGGACCTGAGCTGACGATGAGGTTGACCGTCGACCCCTCGTCGACCCGGGTGTCTGCCGCGGGATCGGTCTCGATGACGTTGCCCTCCTCGACCTCGGCACTCGTCTGCTGCGTGGACTCACCGACGACGAAGCCATCTGCGGTCAGAGCGCGCTTGGCCGATGCCTCGTCGAGGCCGGAAACATCGGTCACGGCAATCTGCTGTGCGGCCGGGGGCTCGTCGGAGTCGAAGGCGCCGGTGAACCACAGGACGCCGACGATCGCTGCGATCAGCACCACGGCGAGCGCTCCGAGCGCCCACCACTTACCGGACGAGTCGTCCTCGTCCTCGTCGAGCTCGTCCTGTGCGAGGCGCGCGCCGACGGCCGCCGCCGCGGGGGCAATCGCTGTCGCGGCAGGCACGATCGCGGTGGTCGAGGTGGGCGCATCGACCTGATGTCCGGCCAGGACGCGCTCGATGTCTTTGCGCATATCGGCGGCGCTCTGATAGCGGTCGTCGACACGCTTGGCAAGCGCCTTGGCGACGATGTTGTCGATCGCCTGGCTGACATCGGGGTTGAGCTGGGAGGGAGGACGGGCCTCTTCGCGAACGTGCTGATAGGCCACCGAGACGGGGCTGTCGCCGATGAACGGCGGACGTCCGGTCAGCAGCTCGTAGAGCAGGCAGCCGGTGGAGTAGATATCGCTGCGGGCGTCGACGGTCTCGCCGCGCGCCTGCTCGGGCGAGAGGTACTGGGCCGTGCCGATGACGGCGGCGGTCTGCGTCATGGCCGAGGACGTGTCGGCGATTGCACGGGCGAGGCCGAAGTCCATGACCTTGACCTGGCCCGACGGCGTCAGCATGACGTTGGCGGGCTTGATGTCGCGGTGGATGATGCCGGAGCGGTGGCTGTAGTCGAGCGCGCTCAGGATGTCGGCCGTGATCGACAGGGCTCGCTCGGGCAGGATCTTGCGGCCGTTCTCGGCGCCGCGCATGATATCGCGCAGCGTCTGCCCCTCGACGTACTCCATGACGATGTACGGGACGTGGCTGCCGTGCTTGTCGATCGACTCGCCGGTGTCGTAGACCGCGACGATCGACGGGTGGTTCAGCGCGGCCGAAGACTGCGCCTCGCGGCGAAAGCGGGCCTGGAACGTGTCGTCAGCTGACAGATCGCCACGCAGCTGCTTGACCGCGACGGTACGTCCGAGCCGCAGATCGCGACCGACGCGCACATCGGCCATGCCGCCGCGCCCGAGCAGTCCACCAAGCTCGTAGCGACCGCCCAGGCGGATAACCCCGTCATTGGCGTCAGTGTCGCCGGATTCTGTCATGGTGTCAGTCTCCCAAAGTGTGGTGAAGGTAGGTCAGAGTGCGGAAGCACGGTCATTTTCCGAGCACGGCTTCCATGACGGACTTGGCAATGGGGCCCGCGAGGCGTCCGCCGGCAATCTCGCTTCGGGCGGTGTCGCTCGACTCGACGAGGACCGCGACGGCGACCTCGTCGTCGCCTTTCTTGGCGTACGACACGAACCAGGCGTAGGGCGGACGGTCTTGCGTCGACTGTGCGGTGCCGGTCTTGGCACCCACCTCGACGCCGGGGATCTGGGCCGAGGTGGCGGTGCCCTTCGCGACCGTGCTGATCATCATCTCGCGCAGCTTGCGGGCCGTCGCCGAGCTCACGGCCTTGCTGTACCGCTCGGGCTGCGTCTTCTCGAGAACCCGCAGGTTGGGGGCACGGACGGTATCGACGACGTAGGGCTTCATGACGTTGCCGTCATTGGCGATGCCTGCGCCGACCATAGCCATCTGCAGAGGTGTAGCGGCGACCTCGAACTGGCCGATGCCTGACTGGGCGAGCTCGGTCTGCTCGAGGTCGGTGTCTGCGGAGGTGAACCGGCTGGGGCTCATCGCGATGCCCGAGATGGGATCGGTGCCGAAGCCGAATTTGGCGGCCTGCTCGGCGAGCTTCTCCTGGCCGATCTCGAGTGCGAGCGCGCCGAAGGCGACATTGCAGGAGATGTTGAGAGCACGTTCGAACGTGATGCGGTCGCCGCCGCAGTTGCCGCCGCCCTCATTGGGCAGGGTGTACGTGATGCCGCCGCCAAACTTCAGCTGCGCGCCGGCCTTGACCTTGTCGTCGATGTCGTTGACGACGCCGTTCTCGAGCGCGGCTGCGGCCGTGACGAGCTTGAACGTCGAGCCCGGCGGGAGGATCTGCTGGGTCGCGCGGTTGTCCATGGGGCGGTTCTCGTCAGCGTTGAGCTCTGCCCATGCTGCCTGCACCTCGGCGAAGTCGTGGCTCGCGAGGCGATTGGGGTTATACGACGGCTGCGTGACCATGGCGAGCACCGCGCCGGTCTTGGGGTCGATTGCAGCAACCGCACCCTTGGTGCCCTTGCCGAGCGCCTCTAGCCCATCCGCGGCGACTTTTTGGGCGAGGGGGTCGATCGTCAGCTCGACGCTGCCGCCCTTGGGCTTCTTGTTGGACACGAGATCGACGACCCGATTGACGAACAAGCGGTCATCACTGCCGGAGAGCACGCTGTTGAAGGAGTTCTCGATGGCACTGCGTCCGAAGATGTACGAGAAGTAGCCCGTCAACGGGGCATAGAGACCCCCCTCGGGATATTTGCGCTGGTACTTGTACTCATCCTTGCTGGGGACGCTCTCGGCGACGGCCTTGCCATCGACGAGGATCGCGCCGCGATCGCGGGAGAACTGCTCATTGATGACACGCTTGTTGCCGTTTTTGTCGTTGAGGCTGTCAGCCTGCACGAATTGCACGTAGTTGACGTTCAGGAGCAGTGCGACGAACAGTGCCAGGCACACGACAGCGACATTGCGGATAGGGCGGTTCATGGGAGCTTCACCACCTGGGTCTCATCGGAGCTGGTAAACGTCGAGATCTCAGGAGCGGGCCTGCGGGTCTGGTCGCTGATGCGCAGCAGCAGGCCGATGATGACCCAGTTCATGACGACGGACGAGCCGCCCTGCGCCATGAACGGTGTGGTCAGACCCGTCAGCGGGATGAGGCGGGTGACTCCGCCGACGACCACGAACACCTGGAGGGCGAAGGAGAACGCCAGGCCGGCGGCGAGCAGCTTGCCGAAGGCATCGCGGCACGTCAGGGCGATACGCAGGCCGCGCTCGACGATGAGTCCGTAGATCATCAGGATCGCCATGAGACCCGTCAGGCCCAGCTCTTCGCCCATCGAGGCGGCAATGAAGTCGGAGAACGAGTACGGCGTGAGCTGAGGGCTGCCCTGGCCGAGGCCCTGGCCGAGGATGCCGCCATGCGCGAGGCCGAACAGGCCGTTGATGATCTGGCCGTTGCGATCGGGATCGGCGAAGGGATCGAGCCACGCATCGAAGCGGACGCGCACGTGACCGAAGGCCGAGTAGCCGAAGTAGGCGCCCGCAATGAACAGCAGCCCACCGACGACGATCCAGCCAGGACGCTCGGTCGCGACGTAGAGCATCACGACGAACAGGCCGAAGAACAGCAGAGACGAGCCGAGATCGCGCTGGAGCACCAGAATGCCGACGCTGATCAGCCAGATCACGAGAATCGGGCCGAGATCGCGGCCGCGGGGCAGGTCGATGCCGAGGACGCGACGGCCGGCGAGTGCCAGGGCATCGCGCTTGACGACGAGGTAGCCCGCGAAGAAGATCGCGAGGCAGACCTTGGCGGCCTCGCCGGGCTGGAAGCTGAAGCCCAGGAAGACGACCCAGATGCGGGCACCGTTGATGGTCTGGCCGAGTCCGGGGATGAGCGGCAAGATCAGCAGGCCGATCGCGGCCGCGCCGAAGGTGTAAGTCAGCGTCTGCAGGCGACGGTGGTCGCGCACCACGATCAGGATGACGGCGAAGGCGGCGATGCCGACCGCAGTCCATACCAGCTGCGAGTTGGCGAAGGCCGCACGATCGGGGTTGATCTGCTGACGTCCGAGGTCGAGCCGGTAGATCATCGCGAGGCCAAGGCCGTTCAGCGCGATAACGAGCGGCAGCAGGACGGGATCGGCGTAGGGGGCGACTCGTCGGACGATGAGGTGGCTCGCGACGGCCACGACGATCAGGGCACCGCCGAGCTTGTAGGTGTCGGCGGGGATCCTGCCCTCGACGCCGAGACCGACCGAGGCATATGCCGCGATGCCGATGAAAACCGCCAGTACGGTCAACAAGAACTCTGCCCCGCGGCGCTTGCGGGGGACCCACACGGGTGCGCTCATCGGCGCCACATCGCAGCGGTTGCCGCAGGTGTGGTGGCTGCGGGGTCGGGCGCGGGAGATGTCGGATCGGGAGTCGGCGTGACGGGCGGGACGACGGGTGGCTCGATAACGTCGAGCTCGGCGATCGTCTGGAGGGCATCGGCCTTGCTGGACGCCTCGATACCGTCTTCGATCTCACGACGCTGGAAGTCGGTCAGCGACGTCAGAGCGATACCGGTCATTTCATCGACGTGACTCAGTGTGATTCCGGGGATGTCCACCTGGACCCCACGGAACACCGCGACCTGGCCGTCCGCGGCCGCGACGTAGTACTGATCCTGCGACCACTGATACGCCCAGGTGCCTGCTCCAGCCAGGATCGCCGCGAGGGCGACGATGGCTGCCGTCCAGCGCACCCACCGGCGGCGGCTGGGTGGGCGGGGCGCGTAGCGGAGCTCTTCGGGGTCGAAGGTCGAGGCGTCGGTGCCGGTGGCCGCATCTCCCGTACGGGGCCGGGCCTGGCTCGCGGCCGCGCCGACGAGCTGGGGCTGACCATCGGACGATGACAGGTGCTCGTCGGGATCAGTGCCCTTCTCGACGAACTCGGCGATCACGACGGTCACATTGTCGACGCCGCCGCCCTCCAGGGCGAGACGGATGAGGTCGGTTGCGGCCATGTCGATCGTCTCGGCGGCGAGCGCGCGGGCGATGGCGCGGTCCTCGACCATGTCGGAGAGGCCGTCACTGCACAGCAGGTAGCGATCGCCGAGGACAGGCTGGACCCAGCTCAGATCGGCGCCGTTGTCGTCGCGGCCGAGCATCGCCCGCAGGATCAGCGAGCGGTGCGGGTGGACGCGCGCCTCGGCGGGCGAGATGCGGCCCTCGTCGATGAGGCTCTGGACGAACGTGTGGTCGGTGCTGATCTGCTCCAGCTCGCCGCGGCGCAGGCGATAGACGCGGGAGTCGCCGATGTGCGCGAAGGCGAACTTCTCGCCGTCCCACAGCATCGCATCGAGCGTCGTGCCCATACCTTCGACCGACGGATCGCGGGCGATGATCTCGGCAAGCCGCTTGTTGGCGTCGTTGACCGCTCGGTCGAGGGCATCGATCGCGTCGACGTCGAGATCGCGATCGAGCTGGCGGATGACGTGCAGCGTCTCGGACGAGGCAATCTCGCCTGCGGCGGCCCCGCCCATGCCGTCCGCGATAACGAGCAGGCGCTCGCTCGCGTAGCCGGAGTCTTCGTTGTCGGCGCGGCGCAGACCAGTGTCGGTGAGCGCGACGTATCGATAGGTCAGGGCGGCCATGGACTACTTCTGCAGCTCGACGATGGTCTTGCCGAGGCGCACCTGGATGCCCAGGCCGATCGGGATCGGGGTCGTGATGCGCTGGCTGCCGAGGTAGGTGCCGTTGGTGGAGCCGAGGTCTTCTACGAACCACTGCTCGCCGTTGGTTGCGAAGCGGGCGTGGCGCGTCGAGACGTAGTCGTCGTCGAGCCGGATCGCCGCATCGGTGCCGCGACCGAGGAGGATCGGGCCATCGCCCAGGGGGACGCTCTGCCCGGCGTTGGGGCCGTCGACGACCTGGAGCTTGGTCGGTACGCC
>JBBSSC010000060.1:0-9321 GCA_038242465.1 Propionibacteriales bacterium
GACGACCATGGCCGAGCCGAAGATCTCCTCTGTCCGAATGCTGGCGTCCGCCGGCGGCTCGATCACGATGCGCAGTGGACGACGACGGTCCGTCGACGACAGCGCCTCGTCGGGTGCGGTCACGACGCGGGCACCGCGGTCGGCGGCATCCCGCACGTATCCGTCGACGCGATCGAGGTGGCGCTCGTTGACGGCCGCCACCACATCGTCGTTGCCGGCGACGGTTGGGTGGAGGGCAGTGAAGGCATCGGCGACGGCCGTCACCAGCTGGTCAAGATGCTCACGCGGGACGTGGACAGTGTCGGGGCTGACGCAGATCTGCCCGCTGTTGGTCGACTTCGCGATCGCGATCTTGTAGGCGGCACTGGCCAGATCTGCCGAGCGGCCGAGGATGACTGGGGACTTGCCACCGAGCTCGAGCGTGACGGGCACGAGGTTGCGCGCCGCATTGGTCATTACGGCACGGCCGACAGCAGCGCCGCCGGTGACGACGATGTGATCGAACGGCATCGACGTCAGGGTCTCCGCGACCTCGACGCCGCCCGTGACGACCGTGACGATCTCGGGGTCGAGCTCGGCGTCCGCTGCGCGCTGCAGGACTTCGGCCGTGCGTGACGTGATCTCCGACGGCTTGATCACGGCCCGGTTGCCGGCGGCGAGGACACCGGCCAGCGGTGCGAGCAGCGTGAACAGAGGTGCGTTCCAGGTGCCCATGATCAGGATCGACCCCTTGGGCTGGTGCTGCACCTCGGCGAGACCACCCATCTGGTCATAGGGCGCGAAGACCGGACGGGGATCGGGCTGCATCCACTCCTCGACGTGGTCGCGAGCGTGCTTGAGGGCGCCGAGCGAGCCGACGACATCGTTCATCAGGGAGAAGCCGAGGTGTCGTCCACCGAAGTCGGCTGCCATCGCCTCCGCGAGCTCCTCGTGGTGCCGCACGAGCAGGTCGATGACCGCCTGGATGCGCTCGCGGCGCTCGGCAACAGTGCTGGGTCCGGCGGCAAGATGCGCTTCGCGCTGCCGTTGCAGGACGCTCGAAAGGGAGGTCGATGTAGGGGAATTCACGCTCATGCAGCGAGATTAGGATCACAGACTCGCTGTCAGCCCCAATGTCCCGGTGACCGGGATGAGCCCGATGGGTCCCAAGCCCGAAGGCCGCCTCGAGGATCTCGGCGCAAATTTATGAATTCACTAGTCCGATCGGTACACATGCGCCGAAATCGGCTTCGGGTGCGCGGCCTACCATCACGATATGAGTGCCACCCTGGTCGCGAAGGCCCTGTCCGGGGGACATGCCCACCGGACCCTGTTCGAAGACCTCGACCTGACGGTCGCCCCCGGAGACGTGGTCGGGGTCGTGGGCGCCAACGGCGCAGGCAAGTCAACCCTGCTGCAGATCCTCGCTGGCCACATGGCGCCGATCGCCGGCACGGTCTCGACAGCACCGTCGGACGCCTTTGTCGGCTGGCTGCCGCAGGAGCACGAACGCATCGAGGGCGAGACGATTGACGCCTACCTCGCCCGCCGCACGGGTGCGGCCTCGGCGGCTGAGGCTATGGAAGCCACCGCGGCGGCTCTGGGTACGGGTGAGCCCGGCAGTGAAGATGCGTACGCCGCCGCGCTCGACCACTGGAGGGCGTCGGGCGCTCCAGACCTCGACGAGCGGATCCCCGCAGTACTGGGCGATCTGCGTCTCGGCCTCGAGGGGGATGCGTTGATGACGTCGCTGTCGGGAGGTCAGGCCGCACGGGTAGGTCTTGCCGCCCTGCTGTTGAGCCGTTTCGACATCGTCCTTCTCGACGAGCCCACCAACGACCTCGACCTCGACGGCCTCGAACGGTTGGAGCGGATGGTCTCCGGAATGCGCGCGGGCATCGTGCTGGTCTCGCACGATCGCGAATTCCTCGCCCGCAGCGTGACCCGCGTCGTCGAGCTAGACCTCGCGCAGCAGCAGGTGCGCGTCTACGACGGCGGCTACGACGCCTTCCTCGAGGAGCGCGCGGTCGTCCGGCGTCACGCCCGCGAGGCCTACGAGCAGTTCGCCGACACCAAGGCCGATCTCGTTTCTCGCGCGCGGACGCAGCGGGAGTGGAGCTCCCAAGGCGTGCGCAATGCGATGAAGAAGAGTCCCGACAACGACAAGATCCGGCGCCGGGCGCAGAGCGAGTCATCGGAGAAGCAGGGGCAGAAGGTGCGGCAGATGGAGTCGAGGATCGCGCGTCTCGACGAGGTCGAGGAGCCGCGCAAAGAGTGGGAGCTCCACTTCGGCATCGCCGCCGCGCCACGGTCGAGCTCTGTTGTGGCGACGCTCGACGGAGCGACACTGCGGCGCGGTGACTTCACGCTGGGGCCGATTTCGGTGCAGGTTAACGCGGGTGACCGGATCGGGATCACCGGACCGAACGGCGCCGGCAAGACGACGCTCTTGCGTCTTCTCCTCGGCCATGAGGTGCCGGACGCCGGCCGTGCCTCCCAAGGTGCTTCGCTCATGGTCGGCGAGATCGACCAGGCCAGGAGCGTGCTGCCCGAGGATGCGCCCCTGGGCGATGCCTTCGAGGCCGCGGTCCCCGATTCGTCCCCAGCTGAGGTCCGCACTCTCCTCGCCAAGTTCGGGCTCAAGGCCGATCAGGTCGGCAGTCTCGTCGGACGGCTCTCGCCGGGCGAGCGGACCCGGGCCGCGATGGCTCTGCTGCAGGCCAGATCTGTCAACGTCCTCGTCCTCGACGAGCCCACCAACCATCTTGATCTGCCTGCGATCGAGCAGTTAGAGCAGGCCCTCGCGGCATACAACGGCGCACTGCTGCTGGTCTCGCACGACCGGCGGCTCCTCGACAACGTCAGCCTGGACCAGCGTTGGCACGTCGAGAACGGCCACCTCACCGTCAGCTGACGAACAAACGCAGGCGGGACCCTCAACCATAGGCCGAGCGAGCGCAAGCGCGCGAAGGCAAAGCGCACGGGCGAAGCCCGTCCGCTGTGAGGTACGAGCAGTGGTAGCGGCGAAGCCGCGCGCTACACCGGGCGGGGATTCTTCTCGTGCAGCTCACGATCCGATGTGAGCTCCTCGAGGAAGTTCGCCGCCCACAGCTCGATGTCGTTCTCCATGACCTGCTTGCGCATCATCTTCATCCGCCGGGTGTTCTCGCGCGGATTCGCGTTGATCGCGGCGAGCATCATGGCCTTCATGCCGTTGATATCGTGCGGATTGACCTGATAGGCCGTCTTCAGCTCGGACGCGGCACCCGCGAACTCGCTCAGCACCAGGGCGCCCTTGTCGTCGTAACGGCACGCGACGTATTCCTTGGCGACGAGGTTCATGCCATCGCGCAGCGGGGTCACGACCATGACGTCGGCGGCGCGGTACAGCGCAGCCATCTCGTTGCGCGGATACGAGGCGTGCAAGTACGTCACGGGCTGTTGGCCGATGCGGCCGACGTCGCCGTTGATCCGTCCGACCAGGCGGTTGATGTCGTCGCGCAGGAGCTTGTACTGCTGGACGCGCTCGCGTGACGGCGTCGCGACTTGGACGAACACCGCATCGTCGACGTGCAGGGAGCCGTCGGAGATGAGCTCGCCGAATGCGCGCAGACGCTGGCGAAGGCCCTTGGTGTAGTCGAGTCGATCGATGCCCAGCAGGATCGTCTTGGGGTTGCCGAGGCTCTCGCGGATCTCGGCGGCCCGCGCGATGACGTCGGGCGTTCGGGCCAGCTCTTCGAAGCCACTCGCATCAATCGAGATCGGATAGGCCTTGGCGAGCACGGTGCGGCCGTCGGGGAGGTAGATCGTGTCGCGGTGGGTCTTGTGGCCGACACGCTGACGCACGAGGCGGACGAAGTTCTGGGCCGCGCCGGGCATCTGAAAGCCCACGAGATCGGCGCCGAGCAGACCCTCGAGGATCTCGCGCCGCCACGGCAACTGCTGGAACAGCTCGGTGGGAGGGAAGGGGATATGCAGGAAGAAGCCGATGCGCAGATCGGGTCTCAGCGTGCGCAGCATCGTGGGTACGAGTTGAAGCTGGTAGTCCTGCACCCAGACGACGGCGTCCTTCTTGGCGACCTCTGCGGCCTTCTCGGCGAAGCGCCGGTTGACCCGCACGTACGACTCCCACCACTCGCGGTGGAACTCCGGGGGTGCCACGACATCGTGGTACAGCGGCCACAGGGTCGCATTCGAGAAGCCCTCGTAATACTCCTCGACCTCATCCTCCGACAGGGGGACGGGCACCAGATGCATGTCGTTGTGGTCGAACGGCTCGACCTTCTCGTCGGCGGCTCCGTGCCAGCCGATCCAGGCGCCGCCATTGCGCTTCATGACGGGCTCAAGCGCTGTAACCAGCCCGCCCGGCGAGGTGCGCCACATCGTCTTGCCGGTGGGGGACGTGACGCGGTCGACCGGAAGTCGGTTGGCGATGACCACGAAGTCAGCAATACCTTTGGCCATGCTGCTCACCCTAGCCGTGAACGTCGATTGCTACCGGTCTGCGACACCGAGTTGAGACAGGATCTCGTCCATCTGGCGCTGGATCGCAACTGTCTCGTCCAATGGCAGCAGCGCCGATTCGGTCGCGCCCGCACGCAGGCAGGATGCAACCTCCTCGATCTCGTGGGCGTAGCCGCGTCCCGTGACGGGCAGCCGCGTCGTCGCACGATCATCGTTCCGCACCAGGGTGAATTCGGATGCTTCGTGAAAGCGCGATGGCACCTCGATGCGGCCGTCCGGGCCAGCGACCACGGCGCTGTTGTCGCCACCTGCCACCTGCGTCCACGCGATCGTGGCGACCGCTCCGGACGGATATGTCAGGACAGTGCCGGCGCTGACGTCGATGCCGCGATCGGACAGCGTTCCGGCCGCGACGATGTCGGAAGGCTCGCCGAGCATCAGGTACGCGAACGTCAGCGGGTAGATGCCGACGTCGAGCAGTGCGCTGGCACCCAGAGCGGGGTCCCACAACCGGGTGCGATCGGCCGGTGCGGCAAAGCCGAGCTCGGCGCGAACCTGCAGCAGCTCGCCGCACACGCCCGATGACGTGAGCTCCTGGATGCGCCGGATGTGCGGATTGGTGCGCATCCACATCGCCTCGGCGAAGAACAGGCCACGGTCGCGGGCCTCTGTGACCAGTGCGGCGCTGTCGTTCGCATTCATCGTCAGCGCCTTTTCGCACAGGACATGTTTGCCCGTCTCGAAGCACAGGCGGACGTCGTCGAGATGTCGGCCGTGCGGCGTCGCGACATATATGACGTCGACCTCGGGATCGTTCGCGAGATCTTCGTACGATCCATGCGCCCGAGCCGCGCCGTGCCGGTCGGCAAACTCCTGCGCGGCGTCGAGGCGTCGTGATCCGACGGCGAGCAGCTCGTTGCCGGGCACGAGCGCGAGATCTGTTGCGAAGCTATCGGCGATCGACCCCGTAGCCAGTATTCCCCACTTGATGGTGTCTGTGGCGTCCATGCCACCCACCATGCCATTGCCGAAGCGAATGACACGGCTGTTATTCATGGCCTATCATCGGTTGCATGAGCGAGCGCCAGCGAGTGAACATGGGAGCAGTACTCATGCCGATGGCTCCGTACCGTGGTTCTTTTAGGGCGGCGGCATGAGTGCCGTGGAGAAGTCCAAGACCCAGGGCTCCGCCGTCGACGAGACGCTGTCGGAGCGCGATCGGGAGATTCTGGCGCTCGAACGGCTCTGGTGGCAGTACGCAGGCGCCAAGGAGCAGGCGATCCGCGACAAGTTCGACATGTCCGCGACGCGGTACTACCAGGTGCTCAACGCATTGATCGACCGCGAAGACTCACTGGCCTTCGATCCGCTGCTGGTCAAGCGTCTGCGTCGTCTTCGTGCCCAGCGTCAGCGAAGCCGCTCCGCCAGGCGCCTCGGCATCGATCTCTGATCGACCGATGGTGGCGCACCGCAAGAACATCTCACCTCCCAAGGCATATGTCCCATCGAGCTGGGTCATCGTCCTGACCGCCATGGTCGTCATGGGTGCGGCCGGCTGGCTCGGCTGGCTGCTACTCGACGACGACTCCCCGTCGACCGAGACGGCCTCGCCGTCGGCGACGACCCCGGCAGCGACCCCCGCGCCAACTAGCACCGCGCCGACTAAGTCCGCGCCAACTAGTTCCGCCACGCCCAAGCCCTCGGCTTCGAAGAGCCCCAAGCCCGTCCCGAGCACCACCGCCGCCCCGGCCGTCGAGCGTTCCGCGCAGGTCTCGGTGCTGAACAACTCGGGCGTCGTGGGGGCTGCGCGGACGTTCTCGGGAAAGGTCACCCAGGCCGGGTGGACGCTGAGCGGCATCGGCAACTGGACCGGCTCGATCCCCGTCAACACCGTCTACTACCCGCCAGACCTGCAGGCGCAGGCCGAGCTGCTGGGCAAGGATGTCGGTATCGCGCGCATCCTGCCCGCGGTTTCGCCCATGCGGGCGGACCGGTTGACGATCATTCTTTCCGGCCCGCAATGATCGGAGCATGACCTCGTCGACCCGTGCCGCCATCATCGCCGATCCCGAGGGCACCCTGCTCGCGCTCGACTTCGATGGCACGCTGGCGCCGATCGTCGACGATCCCACCCGAGCGTTCGCGCATCCTGACTCGGTCAAGGCGTTGGCCCGCCTCGGCGCAGTGCTCGGGCAGATCGCGATCATTACGGGGCGGCCCGTGCGTCAGGCGCTCGAGCTCGGCGGATTCGAAGGGCGGGCGGGCTTCGAACGACTCGTGATCTACGGGCAGTACGGGGCCGAGCACTGGGATGCGGCGCACGGTGTGACGGCCGAGCCCGAACGACCGGAGGCGATCGAGCGGCTGGCCGAGCGGCTTCCGGCCTGGCTCGCCGAGCATGACGCGGATGATGTGCGCATCGAGGACAAGGGACTCGCAATAGCGCTGCACGTGCGGGGGGTGGGCACGGGTCTGCTCGACGCGCTGGCGGAGCCCGTCGCCGAGCTCGCCGATAGCCTCGGCCTGACGATCGAGCCCGGCCGGCAGGTCATCGAGCTGCGCAGCCCCGGCCCCGACAAGGGGCAGGCCCTGCGCAAGCTGGCGCTTGAGGTCGGCGCCCGCCAGATTATCTTCGGCGGTGATGACCTAGGCGATCTGCCCGCTTTCAGCGCCGTCGAGGTGCTGCGCCAAGAAGGCGTCGCGGGCCTGTTGCTGTGCTCGGCCTCGACCGAGCAGGATGCACTGGTCTCGCGCGCCGACACCGTTCTCGACGGCCCCGATGCCGTCGCGGTCTGGCTGACGGAGCTGGCCGATGCGCTCGAGTCGGCCTGATCGTCACGCACACACGCACACGCGCACAAGCGGCTGACCGGCTGGTGATGGTAAACCGCAGCCATGAGACGGATCTGTCCACGATGTGGACAGAGTGGACGCATTGTGAGACGCGCACGTACGCTTCGAGTACTCATCCAGAGGGGTACAGGGACACGGCCCGATTACGCCCCAGCAACCAGTCGCATTGACCAGGTGCTCATTCCGTCCCGGACGACAGTCGATCCGGGAAAGATGAAAGGGCAGTTTTGTGAGTTCCAGCTCCTCGAGCGTCATCGACTCGGATGTCATCGAAAAGAAGACCTCCACTCCCGTCGTCCGCGAGGGCGCCTTCGGCCATGCCACAGGCCTTGCCTGTCGCGAGTGCGGAGCCACCCAAGAGCTCGGCCCGCACTATGTCTGCGCCGACTGCTTCGGTCCGCTCGAGATCGTCTACGATTTTCCGGTCATCACGCGCGCGCAGATCGAGGCAGGTCCCGCCAACATCTGGCGTTATAAGGCGCTGCTCCCGGTCCCGGACGATATCGAGACCAGCCCTAACATGGAGCCCGGCTACACGCGGCTGCTCAAGGCCGACAACCTTGCTCGCGAGCTCGGCCTCGCGAAGCTGTGGGTCAAGGACGACAGCACCAATCCCACCAACTCGTTCAAGGATCGCGTCGTCGCCTGCGCGCTGAGCGCGGCCCGCGAGCTCGGCAGCAAGGTTTTCGCCTGCCCCTCGACGGGTAATCTCGCAAATGCCGTTGCCGCGGCCGGTGCCCGAGCGGGCATCCGCACTGTCGTGTTCATCCCCAGTAACCTCGAGGCGCCCAAGCAGATCAACTCGGCGATCTACACCGAGAACCTCGTCGCGGTCGAGGGCAACTATGACGACGTCAACAAGCTCGCAGGCGAGATTGCCGGCGAGCAGGACGGCTGGGCGTTCGTCAACGTCAACGTCCGCCCCTTCTATGCCGAGGGTTCCACGACGCTGGGCTACGAGATCGCCGAGCAGCTCGGCTGGCGCCTGCCCGATCAGATTGTCATCCCCGTCGCGTCGGGCTCGCAGCTGACCAAGGTGCACAAGGCGTTTCAGGAGCTCATCAAGCTCGGCCTCGTCGAGGACAAGCCCTACAAGGTCTTCGGTGCCCAGGCGACCGGATGCTCGCCGGTCTCGGCGGCCTTCCGCGACGGCCACGATGTCATCCGCCCGGTCAAGCCCGACACGATCGCCAAGTCGCTTGCGATCGGCAACCCGGCCGACGGCATCTACGTCCTCGACATCTGCCGCGAGACCGGCGGAGCAGTCGCCGACATCACCGACGACGAGGTCCGCGAGGGCATCGTGCTGCTCGCCCGCACCGAGGGCGTCTTCACAGAGACGGCCGGCGGCACGACGATCGGCGTGCTCAAGAAGCTCGTCGAGACCGGTCTGCTCGACACAGCGCTCGAGACCGTCGTCATCAACACCGGCCACGGCCTCAAGACCCTCGACGCCGTCGCGGGTCTCGTGGGCCCCGCCGCCACCATCGCGCCCACGTACGAGGCATTCGTCGCCTCGGGTATCGCGTAACCACACCAGTCGAGGAGCAGTCACATGGCCGTAGCAGTTCGCATTCCCACGATCCTTCGCACGTACACGCGGGATCAATCGCAGGTTACCGCCGAGGGGTCCACCCTCACCGAGGTGCTGGAGTCGCTCGAGTCGGACTTCCCGGGCATCAAGGCGCGGGTCATCGACGACGCCGGCAAGCTGCGCCGTTTCGTCAACATCTACGTCGCCGAGGAGGATGTTCGCTTCTCGGAGGGTCTCGACACGCCCACTCCCGAGGGTGCCCAGATATCGATCATCCCTGCTGTAGCAGGGGGGTGCTGACAGTCCTGTTGTCGGCTTCGGGCCGAAGTCCCGCCGTAGCCGTTGCCGGCTGGGGCGTATAGGCTCTTTTGGCATGAGGCCCTCGGCAGGTGGGCCTCGTTGGGTGACAGTTTGGGAGTGGCGGCATGGTGCAAGGCACCGTCAAGTGGTTTAACGCTGACAAGGGCTACGGCTTCATCGAAGTCGAAGGC